>CAZOLY010000038.1:2154-21105 GCA_964580815.1 uncultured Bacteroidales bacterium | reverse complement strand
AAAAAAATTTATGGAAATTAAAACTCTAGACAAACTTGGTGGTTTTGGTGAGTATGTTTGCAGGCAGTTATTTCACCTGTATTAATGCCACAGATAATTCAACTGTAGCACAACAGCCGGGAAAGGTAATAACCGGTACTGTTGTAGCAGCTGAAGGTGAAAAATTGCCTGGAGTGAACATCATTATTAAAGGTACTACAATAGGTACGATTACTGATGTTGATGGTAACTATTCTCTTGTAGTGCCTGAGGAACATTTATCCGGTGAATTACAGGTATCTTATATAGGATACCTGACTGAGACTTATAAAATAGCCGGACAGACAGCAATCAATGTAACTATGGTACCTGACCTGCAGCAACTTGAAGAAATTGTGGTTATCGGTTATGGCGTTCAGAAAAAGAGTGACCTGACAGGTGCTGTTGCTTCCGTATCAGGAGACAAACTGATGGAGGTTCCTGTTACCGGGGTTGACCAGGCATTGCAGGGCAGGGCTGCCGGTGTTAACGTCATTTCAAACACAGGTATGCCGGGCGGCAGCATATCCATCCAAATCCGTGGTATCAGCTCAATCAATGGAAATCAGCCTTTAGTGATTGTTGACGGTGTACCTGTTTCGATAGATGGTAATTCGGATCGTAGTGATGCTTCATATAGCGGTGTTTCTGCCTTATTTGGCGCTCTTAATCCGAACGATGTTGAATCCATAGAGGTGCTTAAAGACGCCTCTTCTGCTGCCATATACGGGGCTTCCGGAGGAAATGGAGTTATACTAATTACTACTAAAAAAGGCAGAGCAGGTAAAATAAGCAGTACTTTTAATTTCTACAGGGGCTGGCAGCAGCCATGGAAAAAGATAGATGTCTGCAATTCACAGGAATATGCGCAAATTATGAACTGGATAGCGATAAGCAAGAATCCGAATAATCCTGATTATTTCAGTACCCAGCCTGATACACTTCCTGATTATGACTGGCAGGACATTATGTTTCATACAGCTGTAATGGATAACTACGATTTTTCAATATCAGGTGGTAACGATATATCCACTTACAGGTTAAGCACCAGTTACACCACCCAGGAAGGTATTTTGCGGAACAGCGATTATAACCGATTTACGGTGCGTATCAATTCAGATCATAAACTCAGCAGCCGGATAAATATTGGCGAAGATATTAATTTTGCCGATTCAAAAACCAATGGATACGATGAATGGGTGTACACACAGGAATATAATACGCCGATGCGAAATATTCTTCCTATGTATCCATACCTTGCTCCTTATGATGAAAACGGGGTATGGACGAAACCTCCGGTGGGCAGCAACCCTAAAGTAGCAGAAGATGTCCTGCATGAACAAAGATACCATTATATCCTGGGAGGAAACGCATATGCGGAGATAAGTCCTTTAAAAGGACTGACTTTTACCAGCAGGTTTCACGGCGGTTTAAATTTTGAAATTGATGATATATTTAAACCTGTTTATGATCATGTGCCGACTGACAAAAATGAAGTTAACTCTGTTGAGAAAACTATGAAAAGGCATCTTGAGTGGAGCTGGCAGAACTATGCCACATACAATTTAAATCTTTTAACCGATCATAATATTACTGTAATGGCAGGAATGGAATCGGGATATGGTAAAAATATCGAAATGACTGGGAAGCGTGAAGGTTTAATTAATGAATCACCTGAAATGAGATACTTTAATGCCAGCCTGAATGATACTTCATTAAATCAATTAGTAGAAGGAGGAGGAGATGAGAGCAGCAGATACGCTTATTTTGGAAGACTTAATTACGATTACAAGGGTAGGTACCTGCTGACAGCAAATTTCAGGAGGGACGGCTCTTCAAGGTTCGGTCCGGGTTACCGGTATGGTAACTTCCCGTCATTTTCGGCAGGATGGAAATTTTCGGAAGAAGAATTTGCCAGAAATATACCATATCTGAGTTTTGGCAAGCTCAGGTTCGGATGGGGCAGTACAGGTGCCAATGCACCGGGATTATATGCTTATTATGCAAGGGTTAATTCGACCCTTAGTGCCTTCAATTATATTTACGATCGCAGCACTCTCTCCACAGGTGCTGCACCGGTACAGATGCCTAATCGTGAAATACGCTGGGAAACAATGAAAATGAGCAACTTTGGTATCGACCTGGGATTTTTTGATAATAAGTTAAACTTTACAGCCGACTATTTTATCAAGACAAGCAAAGATATGCTCCTTTACCAGCCCCAGCCTTCATTGTCAGGAATTTACCAGTTTGCAAGCGATGTATACCAGCTGGGAGGAGATGCACGGCCAATAGTAAATGTCGGAAGCATAGAAAACAGGGGACTGGAACTTTCTTTAGGCTATAAAAAAATGTCGGGCAGTTTAAGACAATCTGCTGATTTCAATATAACCTTTGTTAAGAATAAAGTACTGGATTTAAAAGGCGATTCACTCATGTATGGTAGTGTGGGAGTCAACCTAAGTCCCATCACAATTACCAAGGAGGGCTATCCCATGTGCCAGTTTTATGGCTTTAAAACCGATGGTATTTTTACGGAAGAGGACGCAGCTGTTGATGAAAGGGGCAACGTATATATATGGAACCAGCCTTATACAATTAATATTAACGGAGATACAGTATATGCACAGAGAAGAGCAATGCCCGGTGATCTGCGTTTTGTGGATGTTAATAATGACAGCACAATTAACAATGGCGACAGAACAATAATTGGCAGTCCCTTACCCAAATTTACTTTAGGGTTTTCATATAATATTGAATACAAAGGTTTTGATATGAATCTGTTCTTCCAGGGCTGTTTTGGAAACAAAATATTCAACGGAACCAAGAACTGGTTGTATAACCAGGATGTTGGGGGCAATCGTTCGACAGATCTGCTTGATCAATACCGTTCGCCGGTTTATGATGATGAGGGAAACCTGGTTGATGCAGGTAACACCAATACAACTATGTTCCGCCTTGATCCCAAAGGAAATAACGGGAATCTCACCAGGGTTTCCGATATTTATCTTGAAAACGGTTCGTATCTGCGTCTGAAAAACATCCAGATCGGGTACACACTTCCTGCAAAAATAACACAGCATGTTGGCATTGAATCATTCAGAATATACGTGGGTGCTAAAAACCTTTTTACCATTACAAAGTACACTGGTTTCGACCCTGAAATAGGCCCGAATGTTGCAGCTCCTGAAACCCAGCGTAACTTGCTTATGGGAACCGACAAAGGTGCTACTTATCCTCAAACCAGGATGTACTTGACCGGTATAAACATGACCTTCTGATAAGTCATTATAATTATATGGATAATTTATAAACTATAACTATTAATAATTTGATTATGAAAAATATAATAATAAAATATCTTAACATCCTATTGGCCGGTTGCCTGCTTTTCGGATGCAGCGAAGATTTTCTTGATTTAAAACCGCTTGCACAGGACAGTGAAGAAACCTTTTATTCAACTATGGACGGGGCTGAAAAAGCTATTACGGCATGTTATTCAAATTTCTGCATGGAAAAAGTGTGGGACCTTACTATTATGATGACCCTTGGAAGTATTGCTTCTGACGAAGCAGAAGCAGGAGCTGGTGGTAAAGATGATGTTATTGAATTTCAGCATGTTGATCAATTACGACATACTCCCAGCGAAGCAAATGTATTCATATGGCCATGGGGATATTGTTTCAGGACTATAAATCATTGTAATATTGCTATTGAAAAACTTCCCGAGATTTCAAATGAGACAGATCCTGACTTTAATGCATCATTGATTCAAAAAAGACTGGGAGAGGCAAAATTTATTCGTGCATTGAACTACTTTGTCCTTACACAAATATTTGGTGGCGTTCCTGTCATGGATCACGTTCCTCTGCCAACCGAATATACAAAAGGGCGGGATGACATCATTGATGTTTACAAGCTTATAAGACAGGACTTAAGGTTTGCAATGGCAGTTTTACCTGAAAAGAGTGAATGGGGTGCCTCAAATGCCGGAAGGGCATCAAAGGGTGCCGCAACAGCGCTGATGGCAAAAACTTTTCTTTACGAATCATCTTATGCCAGGAATTATCCGGGAGATGAAAGGTTTACAGGAATGACCGAGCAGTGGGATTCGGCATTGTATTATGCCGAGCTGGTTATTAACTCGGGTGAATATGAGCTACTGGGCATTAACGGCGAAAGATTTGATACATGGTGGAGTCCGGAAACAGGAGGCTACCGTTGTATCTTTATGACACGCGGCAATAATTCAAGTGAAGGTGTCTTCGAGATTCAGAATGTACAGGATGGACAGGGATGGTTCGATACCAGGGGAACAGCACTGGTGAGGTGGTCGGCTCCCCGTGAATACATTGATGAGAACGGGAACCATCAGGGACATGGATGGGGTTGGCTCTGCCCTTCACCCCAGTTAGTAGCCTCTTACGAAGAAGGTGATCCCAGATTTAAGGCTACCGTTATGACAGAGGACGATTCAATACCATCCATGAAGGCTGATAGCGTTTGGTATAAACCAAGTATGGAAGAACTGTATGACAGGTCTGGTTTATTATGGTATGGCAGAAAATATGAATGTTCTTATGCAGAATACTGGCAAAATACAAAAACATGGCAGGACGGACCTCTGGATGTTAAACTTATACGTTATGCCGATGTTGTGCTTTGGGCTGCAGAAGCCGCATATAATTTGAATGATAATGCAAAGGCGCTCCAGTATATCAATATGGTGCGGACAAGGGCACGAAACAGCGGTGATACCGATGTACCTGCCGATCTTACAGGCACAGTCACAATGGATCATATTGTAAAGGAAAGGCTTTATGAGCTTGCAATGGAAGGCCACCGCTTTTTTGATCTGGTAAGATGGAAACTGGCCGAACAATACCTGAACCATACACTGGCAGATGGTGATCAGATTACCTTTGAGTCGCCGAAGTATGACTTCTTCCCTATTCCATTGATTGAAGTTGACATGAGTGGAAATAATCTGAAGCAATATCCAGGCTGGGAATAAGATTATAATGCCTGCCTGAATAATTTATCTGAGAAATAGAACATAAGATGCCTTTATAATATTAGCCCCCGGAATTTCCCGGGGGCTAATTTATATAATGAAAACTAATTTAAGGTTCAATTAAACGTCGACAGTTTTATTGATACTTTATTTCCTGTGCTGCCTCACTGGCCTGGTTTCTTATATCCCAATTATCCGAATCCATTCAGAAATTCCACAAAAATACGCTATTTCATATCCCGGCCGCCGCAGGGGCTGACACTGCTTATCTTTCCGGTTCGAAATTATTATAGAAGTTTTTCAGCACAAAAAATGCTTTTTTCTTTTCTCCGCCTGTAGCAATTAATCCTTTCCTGTTCCAGCCGTCCTGAATACCTGGAAGAGGACGACGCGGGGATCTGAAATCACAAAGTATCCATGGTGTTATACCTCTTAACTGCGGAATCTTAACAAGCATATCCAGTGTTTTAATGTACATATCTTCCTGGAACTCCTCGGTCCACCGGGTGAGCGGGTCACCGTGAAGACCATGTAATGCCCCTGCCCCGAATTCAGATATTATCACAGGCTTGTCCTGTTCAATATTCCATGTTATATCCTTACATTTGTCAGGAAGTCCGTCGTACCAGCCAATATATTCATTAAAACTCAGCACATCAACATAACCGGCCAGAGGGTCAGTAATAACCCTGGCATTATTGTTCTCCTTCAGTCCGTGCTGTTCAAGGGCAGCGCTAACCAGGCGTGTATTGTCAAGCTCCCTGGCAGTGGCAATCAATGTTGTCATAAATTTTATCCTCTCATCCATGACAGGTGTTTCGTTACCTACGCTCCAGATGATGACCGAGGCCCTGTTTTTATCACGGCTTATAACTTCTTTCAGCTGCGACCTGGCATTATTGAGTGTCTCCTCATTCTCCCAGTCAATAGTCCAGTAGACAGGGATTTCTTCCCATAGCATGATACCCATCTCATCGGCAAGCCTTGCCATATATTCATTATGCGGATAATGGGCCAGCCTGGCAAAATTGCAGCCCAGTTCCTTTACCCATCCCAGTATGATCTGTGCATCTTCCCCCGAATAGGCCCTGTTACCCCTGAGAGCATTTTCCTCATGTACAGATATGCCCTTAAGAAAAACAGGCTGTCCGTTCAAAAGAATATCAGGTCCCCGGGTTTGAATAGTCCTGAATCCTATCTTTTCATGAACAGTTTCATAATTTGTCTCTATGGTCACATCATAGAGCTTTGGATTTTCAGGTGACCAGAGGACAAGCTTATTTGCACTTATCTTTACTTCCGCATACCCGTTTTCACTTGTCTGCAGCTCATGGCTTATGCCGGCCTCAGGGATAAGTATGCTGACCTGTTCATTACTCATATCATTACCATCAAGCTGCACATATCCCTCCAGCACATTATCGCTTCCTTTCCCTGGTTGTATAAAATAATCACGGATAAAGGTCGCAGGAACCTCAATAATCTTTACGTCCCTGGTCAATCCCCCGTAATTCCACCAGTCTGTGTTAAGTGTGGGCACCCCTTCACGCTTCCTTGTGTTATCAACTTTAACAATGAGAAAGTTATCTTTATCCTTTATAATTCCGGTAATTTCAAAATTATAAGGTGTAAAACCCCCAACATGTTTGCCCAGCTTGATCCCGTTCAAATATATATCGGACCGGTAATTTGCGGCGCCGAAATATACAAAAATCCTGTTGCCCTGTTCTGCTTTCCGGTAATCAAAAGATTTCTCATACCATATTGTACCTTCATAATAAAGAAGCTTTTCTTCCTGCGTATTCCAGTCTCCCGGTACCATCAGTACCGGTGATTCATCAAAATTGTATTCAATGAGATCGCTCTTATCTTTTGGTTTGACGTTTTTCAAGTAACCGCCGCTCCCCGGGTTCTCCATTTCATCGTATGGCTGGTAGCGGTAATTGTAATACCCGTTTTCATAAGGGTCTATAATATAGTGCCATTCGCCGTTCAAGGAAAATGTTTTTCTGCCTGATGTATTGGTAATGAGAGGAGACTGGCCATAGGTACCGGAATTTATAAAAAACAGCACGACCAAAGCTGCAGTGGAAACAAAGCTCTTTTTCATCCGATTAAGTTTTTATTTATTTAACAATATAAAAAATCAATTTTGACTATCGATTACGCACAGCCGTTATTTCTTATCAGCATAAAGTCACTAATCATTCTATCCTGAAAACCTGGTACGTATGAGGAAAAATAAAAGTACTGAATTCCGTCTTATCTCCATTCCTGGTTCCCTTAAGTATTCTGTTACTGGTAAGTTCCCTGAGTTTATCGGCTTTATTCTTAATTACAATTTTAACGGATTCATTATGTGGCAGAAACGAATGAACAATAAAAGTATTATTATCATAAACAAATAAGCTTATGTTGCTCTCACTTTCAACGCTTACGTATATATCCTTCATAAGCACATCCTTAATCATTGTCAGCGTACCTTCCGGCAGGTTATAAAGATCACCGGGATTATCGGGTATTGTAAGCACATACATTTTACCTTTTCCATAACCTGCAAATAGTAACAAGGGATATCCGTTGCCTTCACTGTAGGCAGTGATAACCTCCCAGCAGTCATTTGTGGGGTATATAATCTGGGGGATAAGTATATCCTTTCCGGAATTTTGCACGGACCTGAAATCCGAGAACCTGTTTACCAGCGCCTTTCTATCAGTATAGCGAAGCTCTGCTATTTGTTCAATGCCCCTGCCCTGCAATGCCTTTAATAATCCGGATGTTATAATTACCGTTTTGCCGTCCATAAGCTGCTTTTTTATTTTCTCAACAATATCGGCATCGCACCCGGCATCTTCGGTCAGTAATATTGTATTGCTTTCATAGGGAAAATCAGGGGTCAGATCTACAGGTATACCGAGCATACCGAAATAGTTATGCAGGAAATCCTCGCCCGAAGAATGATAGGGCCTGTAAGCAGGAACACCTTCAGGTTCTCCCAGCATGCCAAGAAAATTGTCGGCCTTGGCCATTACATATCCTGCTAATGGTGATATGTCACTCAGGTACTCAATTGTGCCGTCATCTTTTTTCAATTCTTCCACCAGGTACTGAAGGCAGAATAATGTGACCTCTCTTGGCTTTGAAAAAAGGGTCAGTAATATTTGTTCACCATACCGGTCGAGGTACTGCCGTGCAAAAGGGTCTATCCACCCGCCCGCATTTTTACCCGGACTGACATTCTCAAGGTATCTCATTATTGAATAGCTCTGGTAAGGCTGTAAATGCTGGTGCGTATATTCAGGGTCCCTCGTCTCCGTACCTGTATATATCATATCAAAAATCCGCGGTTCGTATTCGAGGTTATACCCGTTGTACTGGTAATGTTCATACCAGTTAGGGTACTTAATAATCATTTTTACATTGGGATTAACTTCCCTGGCTGTTTTTACGATTATATTCTCAGCAACATCTTTTAATAATTCAAGCCTGAAATCAGTCCAGCTTTTATCACCTTTGTTCTTTATGCATAAGTCACATTTGCAGGTTGTAAAAAAGAAATCATCCAGGATTATCTCATCAAATAATCCGGCAGTAAATGCTACAATTTCCTTTACTTCTTTAAGATGCTCAGGGTTTGAATAACAAAAGGTCCTGAAGCGATCTGCCTCATGGCGGACGAGAGTGATACCCCCCGAGACCTTTATGCCTTTTTTTTCAAAATACTTCTTTGCTTTCAGAATTGTCTCCCTGTCGGCCAGGATCGTATCACGGTAAGTTTCAAGGTAAACTTTACTTATTTTAATATGCTTCTCAAGGTACTCAATTCTTTTTGTGAGCCAGGAAAGGTCACTCATCTGCTGGACTTCCTTTACCCTACAGTATATAGCAGCATTGAAATTACTGTAATCCTCGGCAATAAGAACTTGCGAGAGTGTGCCAGCAACGAGGACGGTAAGTATTATTCGCGAAGATTTTATCATTTTTTATGTTTTTAGGTTCAATTAATTAATAATATTTAGTTCACAAATTAATCAAAAATAGTCAATCATTTAAAAAAGTGCAGAATTAAATACTTATTCTTTTGATATATTCCGCATCATTCCCCGATAGCTTTTCACTGGTTGCAATATTCAGTTAATTTTAGTCGCTGATAATGTGATTTATTACTAATTATTTTATTTTAGCTTTATTAAAACAAATACTGATACTATCATGAATAAATTTAAAATACTAGGCACAGTTTTCATATCCTCATTAGTTATGACAAATGAGGTATTTTCCCAGGAAGAGGAAGCAACGGCAAATGAAGTAATAATAACCGGCGATTATACTATCCCTGATTGTCCCGCCTGGTTAAATGACGCTGTCTTTTACCAGATATACCCGCAGACATTTTACGACAGCAACGGAGACGGGATTGGCGATCTGCCCGGAATAATTGAAAAGCTGGATTATGTTAAAAGTCTTGGCGTTGACGGCATATGGATAAATCCCTTTTTCGAGTCACCTTTCTGCGATGCCGGTTATGATGTATCTGACTATTACAGGGTGGCTCCGAGATACGGGACCAATGATGATGCAAAGAGGATGTTCGAGGAGGCTGAAAACCGGGGCCTCAAAATACTGTTTGACTATGTCATCAGCTATACAAGTATAGAACATCCATGGTTTAAGGAATCGGCAAAACAAGAGAAGAATAAATATTCCAACTGGTATATATGGACTGACAACACCTGGATAAATCCTCCCGATGAGTACAAAGATGCGTTTATCAAAGGCTATGGCAGGCGCAATGGCCAGTTTATGAGAAATTTTTACTGGTGCCAGCCTGCCCTGAACTTTGGATTTGCCAAACCTGAAAAGGAATGGATGTTACCTGTAGACCATCCCGATGTCCTCGCGCTGCAGGAAGAACTGAAAAAGATATTGCGTTTCTGGATGGATATGGGAGCTGACGGTTTCAGGGCAGATATGGCGGGGGCACTGGTGAAGAATGCAAATATCACCGGTAACGACCAGTTTTTCAGTACAAGGGATGAGGGAACGAAAAAGTTCTGGAATGATATACGTGAGATCTTTAATAACGAGTATCCCGACGCTTTTATGGTTGCCGAGTGGTCGCATCCCGAATCGGCACTCAACGGCGGGGGGTTTCATGCCGACTTTTTTCACTGGTTTGCAGGCTATAATGACCTCCTGCAGAAAGAGAGCTGGCGCATACTGAACGGCTATTCAGAAGGGCATAGCTTTTTTGACAGGCAGGGAAAGGGGAATATTATGAACTTCCTTAATACGTATATGGACCAGTATAATAAAACCAGGGGCAAAGGCTATATTCTGCTCCCCATTGGCAATCATGATCTGTCACGCCTGAATATCGGGCGTAGTCGTGACGAACTTGAAATGATCATCGCTTTTTCAATAGTTATGCCCGGAATACCATTTATATTCTACGGTAATGAAATCGGCATGCGCCAGTTATATGGGAATCCTTATGTTGAGGGAGCATATAAGCCACGCGCCGGCGGACGAACTCCGATGCAGTGGACGCCGGGAAAAAACCTGGGATTTTCAAGTGCCTCACCTGAAAAGCTGTACCTGCCTGTTGACACTGCAGCCGATGCCCCGAACGTCGAATCCCAGGAAAATGATGAGGGATCACTTCTTAACAGTGTGCGCAGGCTCATACAAATGAAGAAATCCGAACCCGCCCTGGCCGCCTATGCCGAGTTTGTTCCTGTCTATGCCAGGGAAAACTCGTATCCCTTCATCTTTGCACGTGCTGCCGGGAAGGAAACCATTCTCGCTATATTTAATCCCGCTGACAGGACAGAGACAGCTGAGTTCACAATAAACCTGGATGCCGGGGGCTTCGAGCTGCTGGCAGGCAATGACATTGAAATATCATGTGATAACGGTAATTATTTTGTCAGTGTGCCTGGTATTACATATGCAATATATAAATTAAAATTCCGGGAATAAACTTTATTCGACTTTAATAGTACTTTTATTTTTATCCGTATCAGAAAATCGGATCAAGTTTAATCTCAGTGGAATCTTTGTCATACTCGCGTGAATAGACCGGGGGAAGATCACCAAAGATATCATGATGAAAACGGGCAAACTCACTTGAAAATGAATATATTATCCTGTCGGTTCTATATGGTTTACCGGTAATCCATTCCGGTGCAAAAAAGTCAACGGATTTCTTCCCGTTATGAGATACCGAAACATCAACCCTGCCCGCTTTTTGTTCAAATTTGTGCGACGAAATTCCGGATGTTACGTCGATAGTTGCATTGTTGAGTGTAAGTTTCCCGGGCCCGGGAAGAATAGTCACAACTTCTATAGAATCTTCATATTCTTCAGGAAATGAATATCCGATATTGACAACCGGAATGTAAAACGGACTGGATTTGATTGCATGATTGTACTTCTTATAAAAAAGAATGGCCACATCCCTGTCCTTATATGGCGACGGTTCATTCTTCCATATACTTTTATAGTAATTCAGAAGAACCGAGAAGCCATAATTGTGGTTAACTTCAGGAGCAAGGTGGTGTCCCTCGGGGTAATCGTTCCAGGTAATAACATTAATAACAGGAACATCCTGATCGATAGCAAATTCGAGGAGTTTACGGAAATTATACGAGAGACCGGTAATGATACCTCTTCGTTCAACATTTGCAATACCTGCGTTGGCAGCATCCTCGGCAAAATAATACATATCCCAGGTGCCGGGAGGCAGCAGCTTTGAAGTATAAAAATCTGAAAATGCCGAACCTGTAAAAGTACGCGATCTTGATTTGGTAATACCTGCTACTTTTTTACCGACATAATTATCAGTATAAGGAATCGTCCACATCCAGACGGCCGGGAAATAGTCGAGGTATTCATTAAGTTCCCGGTCACTTATTTCATGGTTAATTGAGATAACATATGCAACTTTTTCGTTAATAGCATTAGCAAGTTTACGGTATGCACGGGCAACATAAAACTTTGGTGAATATCCTTCCAAATCCTCGGGAATATCGGCAATTTGCTCACCATACCAGAGATAAATGATCAGCCGGCCATCAGGAGTTCTCAACCAGTGAGTGTTATCCCTTCCTACCTCATCAAGAATAGCATTCATGCGCCTTGCATAATCGGCAATTTTAATATCTTCTGTTAAACCACCGGGATGGGAGGGACAAAAAGTGAATTTAAAATCAAAGTTTTCCTTATCAGCTACCCTGAAGTATGCTTTTATTATCTCATCATCGGGACCTCTTTCACGAATAGGGTAATAGAATTGAAAACCATCAATTCCGCATCGCATTGCTGTACGTATTTCGAACTCAACGGTTTGTTCAAGCGTTGAATCCTTCAGGTATCTTTCGGCCATTACGTTAACCTGTACCATGCCGCCAAGAGTTTCTGTTATATTATCCTTTTCAGGATAATACTTCGGGTCACAGCTATCTTCCAGGTCATGGTACCTGAATCGTATAATATCTGTCATATTGTGCGCTATCACCAGTTTTTCAGATACCAGGGGAAGACTCAATTCCGGAAGGTTTTTGAGAGTATCCTGGGACCTTAGCGGTGACATAAAAAAGCATAAGCATAAAATAAATAAACAGATGATCCTGCCTGTATTTAAGATAAAAGATTTAATTGCCATAATGTTTGGTTTTAGTAAATAACGAATAATATATTTTTTATCAGTTTATTTTAATAATTGATATTTAATTCCTTACCGGGAAGGCACTCAATGATTTTTCCTGCAACAGAAAACAACCTTCCTGCCTTATTTGATGGCATTGCATGAATTCTTATGTTCTTTCCTGTCACTGTCAAAGAAAAACTGTCTCCCTTGTATACCAGGTTGAATGTTAGCGACTTCCACTTTTCATATATATTCGGATTTATGGTTACCTTCTCACCATCTGCCATTACTCCTGCAAAACCAAAAACAGCGGTCATCCATGCGCCTCCATTTGCTGCGGGATGCGAACCTCCCATAAATATTGTGCCAACATATACTTTATACTTTGCCTCAATGTCCAGTTTTGCTGTTTTCAGGAAGTAGTTATAGGCATAATCGGTTTTCCCTATATCAGCGGCAACCATTGCATACGCACATGCACTCAGGCTCGAGCCATGTTCGGTGCGGGGTTCATAATATTCCCAATTGGCTTTTTTAATTTCCCCGGTGAACCTGTCTTTAAAGATATTCATCATCATAATAACATCGGCCTGTTTAATAATTTGTGTCGGGACTGCAATTCCTTGTCCGGCGCCCATGTACTCATCGGGATGAATAATCCTTTTCTTAAGTTCTTCTTTCGAAACTTCTTCCAGCTTATAGTAGGCATCAAACTGCTCTATCACACCTGTTTTTGGATCGGGACGAGGCAGGTACATGAGGTCGCATGCTTCCCTGAATCCATTAATCTCATCAGATATTTTAAGTTTATCGAGAAGTTTCTTAAGCTCTTCGGGATACTTGCTTTTCAGATAATCGACCGTTGCTATTGCCACCTCAAAAGTAACTTTGGCAACCATATTTGTAAATGCGTTGTTATGAACCCTTTCATGATATTCATCCGGACCGGTAACATCGAGTACTTCGTAGCGGTTTTTATCCTTTTTAAAATAAGCATATGAATAATAGAACCGTGCACATTCCAGAATAACTTCAGCACCTCCCTGGCGAAGCAACGAATCATCACCGGATAATTTGAAGTATTCCCAGAGAGCTATAGCTACATCACCGCTTATATGAACCTGTTTGTCGCGGAAATATGTCCGCAGGTCGCGTTTGGTTATCGGATCACCAATGTTAAAGTAGGTGCATGCCTCATCGCCTGTTTCCTGGCTTTCCCATGCATAGAAAGCACCCCGGTACCCGGTTCCTTCTGTCCGGGCTTTTCTTCTCGCACCATCCAGGGTGTTAATACGGTATCTTAATAATTCAACTGCAACTTCAGGGTAAGTATGGATAAAGAAGGGAAACATAAACATTTCCGTATCCCAGAAAATTGCTCCTTTATATACCTGTCCCGATAAAGCCCGGGCAGGAATTGAATTGGCACTCCCTTTTACAGGAGCTACGATTAATAACTGGAAGATACTGTAACGCAGGGCAAGCTGCGCTTCTTCATCCCCTTCTATAATCACATCGCACATCTCCCATCTTTTCTTCCATTTCCGGTCATGGGCTTTCATACACTCATCATACCCGGCATTTTTAGCATCGCTAACCAGGGCCTTTGCTGCTTTCTTCACATCCTTATCTGTAATATCCTGACCTTTAAATACAGCTGAGTATTTAAAGAAAGAATATGTTTTCCCGGCTTCAGCCTTTAAGCTAATTTTTCTGAGGTTCCGGTTGTTTTCGACAATAAATTGTTCTTCGCCAAAACTTCTGTCTATTGTCTCGGCAACAGTTAGTGGAATTCCTGCTTCATTTGTTTCTGCATCAACCATAAGGACACCATTATTCCTGTTGCTATTCAGTACAGCCAAATGCGGCCCGTTTAGATCCCATATATTAAAATCGATACCCGTCTCAACAATAATCCCGGCATCTGCATTGCATGAAAAGGAATATTTTATCATTAGCAGGTTTGGGTTATCGATACTTAGAATGCGTTCTGAGCTGATCGTAACTTCTTTACCCTTTACATTAAATTTTGTGGTTCTTTCAAATTTTGCATTTTTAAGATATAAGGCCTGCATGTGTGTTTTAATCTCGGTTTTCAGTGCCGAAACTTCTTCACCGTCAACATATATTTTAGTATACCCGCCATTTGGAGCATTAACCGGTTCACGCCATGCATTCCCAACCTTATCAAAAATACCGGACAGGGTTATGCCCACCAGTTCTTCAGGTCCGAATTCGTCCAACGTCCCCCGGTAACCCATATACCCGTTGGATATCTGGTAAATATTGCCATTACGCATTATTGCTTCCTTTTCATTGACAAACTTGTCAGCACTTACTTTCCAAAGATTACTATTATCAGTCATTTTATTACTGGAATATTACTTTTTTATCTTATCGGTAACAAAAGTCATTGTAATCGCTGCCACTATCATTGCTCCTCCCCCAAAAACAAGGGCGTAAATTGCCTGACCATGGAACCATACTCTCACAAGAAATCCCAGGACTGCTGATGCCAGAATTTGGGGGATTACAATAAAAAAATTAAAGATGCCCATGTAAATGCCCATTTTTCTATGTGGTAAAGCACTTGTTATAATAGCGTATGGCATGGTAAGAATACCTGCCCATGCTATACCAACACCTGTCATTGAGAGCAACAGGAGTTTGGGATTTTTAAAGAAATACATGGATATTAAGCTAAATCCTCCAATAATAAGACATATGACATGAGTTGAAACCCGGCTTGTCTTTTTTGCAATTACCGGAAGCAGGAATGCAATAAGTCCGGCTACACCGTTATAAACTGCAAATAATACTCCCACCCAGTTAGCGCCTTCGTTATAAACAACAGATTTGGTGTCAGAACTTCCGTAGTGAAAGCTTGTAACAGCGGCTGTGGTGTAGATAAACATAGAGAAAAGTGCAAGCCATGTAAAAAACTGAACAACAGCAAGCTGTTTCATGGTTTTTGGCATGTTTTTCAGGTCGTAAATAATTTCAACAAGACCACCTTTTTTACCTTGTGAATAGCTCATTGCTGCAACCCACTGAATGATTCCATAGAAAGGGATACCGAATGAAAGTATATATAGTGCCTGATCCCAGTTGAACTTATTAATCAGGTATGTGAGTGCCAGTCCGATTAAAACCAAAACAAGGCCTTCTATATAATATTTTCTGGCAGTAAGTGTTATTTCTCCACCCTCTTTTGCAGATGCACCGGTCTCGCGTACATTAAATGCTTCCTGCTCTTGCGGTGAGTATTCTTTTGTTGAAAATATGGTCCATAATACAGACAATATAAACACTATGCCGCCCAGGTAGAACGACCATTTTACAGAATCAGGTATTTCACCTTCAGGTGCTGTATTTGCTATGTTCAACCACTTTGTAAGCATATAGGGTAATAAAGATGCTACTACTGATCCAATGCCGATAAAGAAAGTTTGCATGGCAAATCCCTTCGTCCTCTGTTCATCCGGTAACATGTCCCCTACAAAGGCCCTGAAGGGTTCCATACTAATATTTATAGATGCATCCAACATCCACAACATTCCGGCAGCAAACCACAGAAAAGGAGAGTTAGGCATTACCAGTAAGGCCAGTGAAGCACATATAGCACCTGTCAGGAAATAGGGTTTTCGGCGTCCCAGCCTGTTCCATGTTTTATCGCTCATATGGCCGATAATAGGTTGCACTATTAGTCCGGATACCGGTGCTGCAATCCACAAAATGGGTATATCTTCAACTTTAGCTCCAAGTGTTTCAAATATCCTGCTGACATTTGAGTTCTGTAAAGCAAAGCCAAACTGTATGCCTAAATACCCGAAGCTCATGTTCCATAGCTGCCAAAAACTTAGAAGAGGTTTCTTTTTCATTGCAATTTCAATTTTAGTTTAGATTGTTAAATTTTAAATTCGTTATTTAATTTTTTTTATTATTCGATCTTCTGAGCTTTAAATGCAATTGCAGCTCCTCCTCCGGGGGCAAGTTTCAGGTTTAAGGTCTTCCCGGAGTATACTTCTTTTTTTTCAATAATAATTTCATACGGATTGGTTTTCCAATCGGCATTTTCTCCGTCTCTGTAAATTTCGGCAACATATTTAATTCCGGGGGTCAAGAACGACAGTCCGATTTCCAGGGTTCTGCCCTGTTCATCGCTCACCGAACCCAGGAACCAATTTTCCGAATTCCTGTCTTTTCTGACAATAGTTACATAATCACCTATTTTACCATTGAGCACTTTTGTTTCTTCCCAGTCAACAGGAACATCTTTAATAAAGGCAAATGCCGGATTATTTGCATAATTTTCTGGCAGGTCAGCGGCCATTTGCAAGGGACTGTATATTACAACATATAAGGCCAGTTGTTTTGCAAGGGTTGTATTTATCCTGTTATGAGGTTTATCAGGGAGCATAATATCAAAAATACCGGGAGTGAAGTCCATCGGACCGGCAAGCAACCGGGTAAATGGCAGAATCGTTTCATGTTCCGGTGGATTTCCCCCGTCAGATGACCATGCATTATATTCCTGGCCGCGGGCACCTTCTGCTGACATCAGGTTAGGATAAGTCCTGCATAGGCCGGTAGGTTTTATTGGTTCATGAACACAAATCATTATTTGATATTTTGCAGCGGTTTCCGTTACTTTCCGATAATGGTTCACACCAAATTGCCCGTGGTGCCATTCTTTATTGTCAAGTACGCTACCTACATATCCTGTTTTCACACAATGTATACCATATTTTTTATAAAATTCAAATGCGTCCGTCATTTGCCTTTCATAATTAGCAACGGCAGCCCCTGTTTCGTGATGACCAATAATTGAAACATGTTTCTCTTTTGCATAGGCACTAATCTTTTCCAGATCAAAGTCCGGTGTTGAAGCAGTATAATTCATTCCGCTTCCATTGTTATAAATTTCGACGTTCCAACCCAGGTTCCATCCTTCGGCCAGAACACCGTCAAATCCATTCTCAGAAGCAAAATCTATATATTTTATCATGTTCTCTGTGGTAGCACCATGATTTGGCCCTGATCTCCAGGTATACTTTCCGATATGCATTGCCCACCATATGCCCACATATTTCATGGGTTTGATCCATGATATATCTTCCAGCGCATATGGCTCGTTAAGGTTTAAAACCAAATATGATGTGATCAGATCTCCCGGGTTTTCAGCAATCTGTATAGTACGCCATGGAGAAACCATAGGGGCCGAAGATTTTACTTTTATACCATCAGCCCAGGGTACTAAATCACACTTCAGCGTATTTTTTCCCGTCGCTGCCAGGGCCATACTTGCATAGTCTGTCAGGGCAGCTTCGTGAATGCATAAGTAGAGGCTATCCGTTGTCTCTATGGTCAGGGGCGTATGCACCGTATCAAGATCATCAATCAATGATTTTTTATACAGGTATTCGTAGCGGTTATCCCTGTATGCAGGGATCCACCATGCAGACTGATTTTCGGGAAAAACAAATTCCGTTAACTCATCCATTATAAGTATGCTGTCCAGATTTTCCTGTTCCGGTATCTCGTAACGGAAACCTACCCCATCGTTATATACTTTAAAAACAATACTCATTTTACGTTTTAAATTACCTGTTTCCTCCAGGAACACCGTTAACTGGTTATAATTGTTTTTTATAAACCGTCTTTCACCCCATGGCTGTTCCCATGTTTCATCAGCAACAGATGTCTTCTGATCTATAACCTTAAGATTCCTGACAAGAGAAGGAGCGTATTTAAATCTGAAGCCCAGTGCTGATTTTAATATAACCGGTTTATCATCCAGATTGACAGAGTAGAAAGGTTTGCTGTCTTCAATGCTGAAAGTAACAGCGACTTTTTTATCAGGTGAATAAACAGTTGAATTAAATTCACTTTTACAGCTTAACATGAATATAACAACCAGTCCTGCCAATAAATTAATTCTTATCATAGTACAACTTTAAAGTAATTATTATCTGTTCCCGCTGCCACGGGCATCTCCTAGCTGCATACTATATATAAAAGCAAATCAAGTATATAGAATTATACTTAATTCCTAATTTATAAAACAATAGTGCTGGGTTTCAGTTAAAAAAAGTAGGCGCTTTAAATATAGTAATTATTGCAACAAAATCCAACACGATGGTAGAACCTGATGCCGGATAAATGACCTTTATTTTTATCCTGTCAGTTCCTTCTCATATGCAACAACGTCCAGCCTCTTTCCGAATTTCTCTCCCACATTCTTAAAATGGGCACATTTCTCGTACTT
>CAZOLY010000038.1:0-2144 GCA_964580815.1 uncultured Bacteroidales bacterium | reverse complement strand
CTAATATTAAATCAAGTGCAAGATTAACATCTGTTGCTTTTTCTATATAATAAACCCCGTGGTCTCCTTTTCTTTTTTCTAGCCTTCCAAAAATGATTTTTAACTTAGGTATCTGCTTTAATCTTTCAAAAAAACTGATGCTATCCTGATTATCACCGCTGACAAATGCCAGCAACACTTTTATTCCACAATCCCTTGCCTTTTGCTCAATAACATCAAGGGCCCGGCGCCCTATTCCCCTGCCCGTATATCCGGGTTTCAGATATATACCAACCTCCGCGGTATTGTCATATGCCTCTTTTTTCCTGTACTGGGTAAAGAAGCAAAAACCACATAAAGCATTATCACATTTTATAAGTATTGATTTATACCTGGGGTGATCAACAAAAATGCTGCTCTTTAAATCATCAGTGCTGGCAGGTTTAATCTGGAAGGTAACAGTTGTATTTAATACATAGTAATTGTAAATATCTTTAATGGATTTAAAATCACTGTTCTTCAGATCACAAAAACTGATTTCCATATTCCATTTTATTTTGGGACATACTCTATTATTATTCTTTTGTCAGCCTTAGCAAAAGCACATCATGGCTCTGTAATTCAGCTTTCAGGATCTTCTTTGTTGTTCCCGCATCTTTCTTTAGCCATAAATCCCTGATTCTGTAACTATCCCTGTCAAAATTTACTTCCTTATTTGTTATGCTGTCAACAAAATGGTGATCAGTCCAGTTAAACTCAAATTCATACGGGCTACAGTTCCTGTTTAAAAAACAAACTGCCCATTCACCCCCGGCAAGGGGTTTAACCCATATTTCCAGGCTGTCCTTATCCGAATACTTAAATGCGTGAATGCCCAGGGAGTCCTGGTTAACAGCAATTACTTCCTTATTTGTAAGGATGTCGTCAGTTACTTTTCCTGCTTTCCTCAAATCATGACCCATAAAAAGGGGACTGGCAAACATGCACCACAGTGTAAAATGTGAACGGTCTTCATTAACAGACATCCCATTGCCGACTTCCATCATATCATAATCGTTCCAATGGTCGGGGCCCGTGTAACCGCGTATTCCATCGCGCATATATACGATCCTCATCACTCCCCAGTCCGACCACGTTGCATGTTTTAATTCACAATCCCAGCATACTGCTATGTCCCCGCTGATGCGCCACAGGTGGCCAACATCTTTTCCCCATTCCCACGGCTGGTTGTTGCCCCATTCACATAAGCTGAATACAACAGGCCTTTTTGTAGCAAATAAAGCATCACGCATAGTAGTATAGGCAGCCGGGGCATTTAACCCATCAGTATTGCACCAGTCGTATTTCAAATAATCAACTCCCCACGAAGCATAAGTCAGGGCATCCTGGTACTCATGTCCCCTGTTACCCGGGTATCCGGCACATGTAAGGTTACCCGCACAACCATAAATGCCAAATTTTAGTCCTTTTGAGTGTATATAATCTGCAACTGCCTTAATGCCATTAGGAAACTTTTCAGGGTGAGGAACAAGGTTGCCGAGACTGTCTCTTTCCATTGCCATCCAGCAATCATCAATAACGATATACTTGTAACCTGCTTCCTTATAACCATGTAAAATAAAAGCATCAGCCATCTCCTTAACAAGCGCTTCGTTAATATCTGCTTTGAATGTGTTCCAGCTGTTCCACCCCATGGGCGGTGTCAGTGCCAGTCCGTCAAATTTCTGTGCCTGCAGGCAGGTACATATAATCAGAGGGATTATCAAAATGGTCGATTTTGCTTTTTCCATAATCATTTGAATGTTAGTTTTTTTTGTACGAACTCCTTATATATACAATTATAAAACTATATAAAAGAACTTATTTTTACAAATTGAGATATTGCTTTTTTTTTCTATATTGTCACCAAAATATTGAAATTATGAAACGAATAATACATTGCACATTGGCAGCGACATTCCTGTATCTCAATATTGGTGCATTCACCCAGCAGGAAACCATACCGCCGGGGAAAAGTGAATGGTGGAATACCGGCTGGCCGAAGATGCCTGAGACCAATCCCCTGGCAAAAAAACTGCCTCTGGTCAGTGTAAAAGGAAATAAATTCGTTAATTCCAATGGAGATACCATCCTGTTTCGCGGGCTTGCTATAGCAGATCCTGATT
>CAZOLY010000037.1:0-21495 GCA_964580815.1 uncultured Bacteroidales bacterium | reverse complement strand
TTGACGCCCGCACACTGAAATGTGAAAATGGTAAACTTATGGAAGTGGACAAAACTTCGGAAATTGATTTCAGCACGTTAATTTAGAATCTAATGAACAATAAAGCTAAGGTGTGCATGATTTCCTGCACACATAGCCTATACGATGACAGAATTTACTGGAAAGAAGCACTATCATTAAAAAAGCACGGATATAATGTATGCCATATCGGTGTGGGATCTGAGAACAGGGAATTCATATCGGAGCATGGAATAAATCTTATACTTATCAGGAGAATCAGATACTTTAAAATTTCTGCCATCGACAAATTATATAACAATTTCTATCCCGGGAAAAATGTATACAGAAAAATACTGAAAGCAGCTGCAAACTTAAAGGCAGATGTGTATCATTTTCATGACCTTCAGATAAACAGAATTGGAAGGAAATTAAAAGCACTAAAACATAAACCCAAAGTTATTTATGACGTGCATGAACCTTATCCTGAAAATATAAGGTTCTTAAGAAAAAGGAACATTGTAATGACAATATTTAAGAAACTCTATGCGGCATACATATATTACCGGGAATTAAGATGCTCAAAATACTATGATTTTATAATAGCAACCGAAGAAAATGTGTACAGCAGGTTTAAAAATTTTAATAGAAATAATAAGGTAGATATAATATATAATTATTCTGACCTCAGTTCGAAAAACAAAAATATACCAGTCAATAGCAGGGAGTATGATGCTGTGTACTGTGGCGGTCTGACAACCAACAGGGGCATATTCCAGATAATTGAGGCTGCAGGAATGGCAAAAATGAAATCCCGTAACTTACGGTTTCTTATTATCGGCCCGGAACTGGAAAGAGATTTAAGGAGAAAAGCCGGTAAATTAATTCAGGAATACCGCTTATCAGAAAATGTAATAATAAAAGATCCTGTCTGCTATGACGAAATACCGGCATTTTACAACAGGGCCAAAATTGGTCTTGCTTTATTTATGGATAATCCTCTTAACCGTACTATTCTGCCAATAAAGATATTTGAATATATGGTTTTCGGACTTCCAATCGTCTGCAGCAATTTCGGCCATCTGGCAGAATATACAACCCTTAATAATACCGGAATACTTGTCAGTCCCGGAAATCCGTCAGAAATCTGCGATGCTGTTATTGAAATACTGGATAACAAACTATTATATGCAAAATACAGGGATAACGGACTGAAGGCATCAAGGGAGAAATACTCATGGCTGGCAATGGACAAAAAACTTATAGATATTTATTCAGGAATTATTTAACCCGCCGGTTAATATCCGGCATTAGCCACTTCAATATTTTTTAATTATTTTCGTTAGCTATTAAAATTAATTCAATGCTGAATGAACATCAGGGTTAAAGTATGCCTTATTTCAAGCATGCATAGCTTATTTGATGACAGAATTTACTGGAAAGAAGCACTCTCATTAAAAGAATACGGATATGATGTGTATCATCTGGGAGTTGGTGAAAATGATAAAGAAATTACATCTGACCATGGTATAAAACTCATCATGGCGGGCAAAAAAAAGTACTTTGATAATCCTTACATCGATAAACTATTCCGTATTTTAATATTCAGAAAGAGCATATACAGGAAATTATTTAGGATTGCTGCAGACCTTAAAGCAGACGTATATCATTTTCACGATTTGCAGATTAATAAAATCGGCCTAAAGCTTAAGAATCTTCCGCATAAGCCTAAATTAATCTATGATGTGCACGAAGATTACCCTGAAATGATAATGTCATATTATCCCAAAAAAAATCTGTCCTGGCTTATTTTTAAATCATATGCGTATTACATTAAATTATGGGAACTGTCAAAAAGCCATTTATATGATTTCATTATTACAGCTAATCCTTCTATAAAAAATAAATTTGAACAGTACAATAAAAACCTTAAAATAGAAATTATTTATAACTACACAAATATGTATCCTGCCAGCACCGGGGATACCGCGAAAATTTATGATGTAATATACATAGGAGCGATCAACAGGAACAGAGGGGCTATGGAAATTCTGAAAGCTGCACATTATTTGAAGAATAAGAAAAAAGACATAAAATTTCTTTTTCTCGGGCATGTAACAGATGATAAGCTAAAAAGCCAGATGCAAAGTTATATCGATGAAAACGGGCTGTCCGGGGCCATAACAATGACGGGACAGGTGCCTTATAAGGAGGTAAGTGCATATCTTGGCAAATCTAAAATTGGAGTTGGTATTTTTATACCGACTAATATTTATTTTAATGCTATTCAAATAAAAACTTTTGAATATATGATCCATGGATTGCCCATAGTATGCAGTAATTTTGGATACATTAACAAATTTGTGTCTGATTCCAAATCAGGAATAGCTGTAAATCCTGAATCACCGGAAGAAATAGGGGATGCAATATATAAGCTCCTCATTGATAGTATTCTATATGAGGAATGCAGCAGAAACGGGAAAAAAGCAGCAAAAGAAAAATATAACTGGACAATTATGGAGACCAGGCTGCTTGATATTTATTCATCTGTTTTAAGAATAAAACCTGCAATTAATGAATAAATCAGGCAGAAATAAGTTTTATACTGATATGGCATGGTATTTTGCCGGCAACATCATACCTATATTAATAGCAATAATTAAGTCTCCTGTTTTCACAAGATATTTTACCCCTGCCGAATATGGATACTATTCACTAACCACAATAACCTTTGCACTTCTGTCAATAGTCCTTTTCACATCTATCTCAAGTTGTATCTGGAGGTTTTATAATAAATATAAAAGCAATGACAATTTAAGTGGTTTTTATACCCTTCTGTTGATTTTTTATACTATTTCAATAGTCATCTTGCTGGTTACCTCACTCATATGGATAAGGCTAAATAATGATGTTATTATTACCAGGCTTGTAAAACTATGCTTCTGGCAGTTTACTACAGCGGAATTAATAACAATATTCCTGGTTATATTAAAGCTCGAGGAGAAAGCGGCTGTCTATAACATTATTAATTCACTTAAAGTCTTTATAAGTTTTGTGCTTCTTTATATTTTAACTTTCAAATTGGGACACCGCGTGGAAGCCCTGGTACTGAGCAATGCTGTTATCAATTCAGTGATACTTTTTGTAATAATAGCAGCCAGTATTCATAATCTCAGGTTCTCATTCAAGTCTGTGAGCAAAGCTGAAATTAAGGAGTTTGTGAACTATGGAGGAGTAAGTGTATTTATCAAGCTGGGCTTGCTTGTACTAATGTTCAGCGACAGGTATGTTATAAAAATATTTGATGACTTCAGTAATGTGGGTATATATAACCAGGTATATAACCTCGGGCAGATAAGCCTGGCTACCATTGCAGCAGTGTTTTTCAGTGCCATTTCCCCAAAACTCAACAGGGAACTTGAAAGCAATATATTACGAACAAACAAACTAATAAGAAAATATCTTAAACTGTATCTTCTCTATATGCTGCCCATGACTGTATACCTTTCGTTATTTGCCAGGCAGGTGGCCTTTGTTTTGCTTGGCAAGGAATTCAGGCCCGGTTATACTATAATCCCATATATAATGTTTAGTTCATTTTTAGGCGGCATAACTATGTTTCACGATGTACATTTAAAATTCTCGAACAAACTCAGGACTATCTCGACAGGTGTTGTCATAGCATTACTGACAAATATCATCCTTAATTTCATACTTATTCCCTTATTCGGCTATAAATGGGCTGCAATAACGACATTTATATCATACCTGTTAATGTTCTTATATTATAGTAAAATTGTCAGTTTCTCATATTTTAAATATAAAACCAACATAAATCATCTCAAATTAATGGTTATTGTCCTGCTGATCCAGGTAGCTGCAGATCTGATAGTCAGAAAAGTATTAAAAATTGATCTGAATCTGATGTTCACTATAATTGAAGGAATTGTATTCTTATTAATCTTTCTGGTTATAACCAACGACTATTTTAAGAATAAAGTATTAAGTCTTTTCCCAATTAAGAAATCTGCATAAACAAAATATATAATGATTATTCCTGAAAATAATAAAGGCTGCAGATGGCACAATAAAAAGGGGATATATGCAAAAGGCTACCTTTTTAATAATAAAAATAAACTCTTCAGAAATCATGAACTTATTACATATTTTGACGGAGTAAAAGATGCGGCTCATTTTATGCAGAGACTTAAAGATGCTAACGGCTTATTCTCGGTAATAATTAATTATGGTGATGAGGTATTGGCTGCCGTTGACCGGGCCAGGTGCTTTCCACTGTTTTATACTTTGAAGGATAATAACATAATTATCAGTGATAGTGTAGAAGCGTTATTAAAACAAACCGGTTCGGGATTGCCGGATGAAACAGCATCACGGGACTTCCTTGCTGCAGGTTATGTATCTGGCAGCAGGACATTAATCAGGAACATATCTCAAATCAGGGCCGGAGAATATATTTGCTTCAGGAACGGTATTATAAGCACGGGCTTTTTCCATACGTTTATTCCCGAAAGTATCTCAGAATTTTCAACCGCGGATCTTGTTAATAATATCCTGAAATGCATAGATGTACTAAGTGAAAGAACAGCCATACTGATTAAAAATAAAGTACCTGTTATTCCATTAAGCAGCGGGTTTGATTCACGGTTCATTGCGGCAATTCTGAAGAATATTGGAGCAAAAGATGCTATTTGCTTTACATATGGAAGAAAAAATAATTATGAAATCGATATTTCAAAAAAAGTAGCGGAAAAACTGGGTTACAGGTGGTTATTTATAGAGTACAACGGGAACATGATAGACGGTTACCTTGAAAATCCTGTGTTCCATAAATATTACAATTATTCGGCAAATCATTCAGCCATGTTTTTTATGCAGGAATATTTTGCCATAAAATCTATGCGTGAAAATAATCTTATTCCGGACAATTCCCTGTTTATACCCGGACATTCGGGAGATGTGCTTGCCGGCGGTCATCTCTGGAAAGATATTAATGAAAAAACAAATCCTGCGCGCCTGGCTAAATTAATTTATGAGAAGAATTATATATTAAATAAACCGTCCGGAGCCGCCAAAAGAGTTTTAATTGATGAGATTAGCAGAGACCTGCCAGACAGCGCGTTTCCATTTGCCTTATTTCAAAACTGGGAATTAAAAGAGAGACATGCCAAATTCATTGTTAACTCTGCAAACATATATAACTTCTTTGGTTATGAATATATTATGCCCTTGTGGGATCTGGATTTACTTGATTTCTTTACCGTCCTTCCTTACAGACACAGAATTTTAAAAAATTTTTACAACGATATCCTGAAAAAACATATTTTCAGCAGGTATGGACTGAATTTTGATTCGGAGAACCTTCCCCCAGACAGGTTAATAAGAATCCAGCTTTATAAGAACAAGGTAAAAAGGTATATTCCTGAAATTATTAAAAGACCCTTTTATCACCATCCCGATCCATTTTGTTATAAAGAGATTACAGGTCACATGATAAATGATATGATAAAAAAAGAATACAAAGTCAATACCCGGGTTCAATACGAGAATGCCTATATAGTGCAGTGGTACGTGTATAAAGTCATGGAAATCTTAAATTTTGCGGCTGAATCCTAAACAAAGGCGCAGTCGCCGTCACCTTCCATCAGTACATATTTGCCCGCATCTTTGATTTTTTGCAGCAGTTCTTTAGTAATCAGCGAGTTTTGAGCCATTTTTCTGACAAGTATAAATGGATTTCTTTTGGATCTCAGGACTTTTATCAGTTCAGGGTGAAAGGTTGTAAATGTCCTGATTTTCAAATTCAGGAGGTGTGCATATATAACTTTTCTCACAACATCGCCGTAATTACTGTCAAAGAATAAATAAGGGGTTTTTAAATGTGTTCCGCGAACAGTGAGCATTAGAAATGCTACTATCTTATTATTGTTGGCTAATTTGATATACAGCTGATTGAAATTCCTGCTGACTACTGAAAACTCATATCGCCGGCTTATTTCATCTTTGAAAGGAGTGTTCAGAACCCACGGATAATTTTTAATCCATTCCAGTACAGCCTTATCTTTTGGTGATATGTTGTCTTTGGTACCCTGGCCAATAAACTGAGCAGTCTCGTTGTCAATCTCATGTAAATATTCAATTTTCATCTTACTAATATTCATGGCCACTTTCCAGAAAGCCAGCCTGCAACCATTGATAATATTTGCCAGGAAATCAAATAATAGCAGTACCCACCTAATCCCTTTAAGTCCGGGCCTTTTCAATAAAATGATCTCAGCCATGTTGAACCTGAGATATCCTCTTAATCCCGTTAGTGATTTAAATTCAGTGAATTTCCCTGTTTTTTCAAATGTCTTCCTTGATGCCGGTATATAATTAGTTATTAATAAGTTAGAATTCCATTTCTGACAGGCATGATTGAGTAATTGCACGGCAATACCCTGTCTGCGGTAATCTTTATCAATCCACATACAACTGAGCCATGCCACTTTATGGGATACATCACCAATAATAAACCTGTCTGACAGAGCCCCCAGGTAGCCAATAAATCTATTCACGTCATAAGCCAGGAACAATACCATGTCGTCTTTGTCTCCCTTTGGGTTATAAATATGTGAAACAGCACGCTGAGGTGTAATCGGAATATTTTTCAGTTCTTTATATTCATCAGAATTTATGAATTCATCAAGCTGCGATATTTTTATGTCTTTTATTACAATCATCAGCTCCTGTTTATTTTGTTCCTGTTAAAAACAGATTTAATCAAATAATAAATATAATCAATTTTAATTCTGTCTTTTGCATCCAGATAATATTCATCCATCGGAATCCTGTGAACATTGTTTTCAACACTGTCCTGCTTAATGCCTGCACTGCCGGCAGTAAAGTCTACTGAATTATCCCTGTTTATTTCCCGGAAGAACTCTACGGATACTTCGTGATCAGTAAAGGGAAAAGAAAAAATCCTATAATTAAGCTTAAACCTGCTGCTGATTTCCGTGATACTCTGCAGTGTTTGCCTTATTTGCTCATCAAATGAGATGTAGCGATAATCGGGATGATCAATACTATGAGCTCCGAAAGTAAATCCCTTTTTGACAAGTTCATTTATCTGCCCGGTTGTAAGATAAGGTTTCTCCTTTTCAAGGTAATCCTTAAAACTAAAATTTAAAATCCCTGCCAGCTCATCAAGTATGGTCTTTTTGTCATATTTTATTTGCAGCAATTCACGTTTATAGTTAGCAACAGACATATTATTATCTGCAAACCAGCTTTTCAGGATCTTCCATTCAGCAGATTTCCTGTTAATGCCGTTTATTAATTCAACGAGAATGCTTTCTTTATACCTGAAAAACAGGTCTTTATTATCAATAAAAGCCGGATTTAAAAAACACGTCGCAGGAATCCCTCTTTCCAGCAGAACAGGTGATATTATATGGTAGAACTCCTTTAATCCGTCATCAAAGGAAATAAAAAATGAATTTGATGACGGTTGTGACCTGTTCTTTATGAGTTTTATTAAATCAGACAAATCCAGCGGCTTGTAATACTTCATTAAAAAAGCAAGATCTGATTTAAAAGAATCTGTGCTTTTATATTTATATAAATTAACAATATGTATTAATCGGCTGTCACTTACAATATGATAGCAGGGTAAAATAAGCTTTTGTCCGGAAGCCTTTATCAGGAAATTTACTGGCAGAATGTTCTTCAAAAAGTTATACCTGTTATAAAATAGTTTTTTTAAATCCGGCACCTTGGGATATATTAGAATATTATTTTAAAAATCTTATGAACCAGGGCAAATTATTCCTGTAAATATAGGGATATTCAGCCGGCTTAGCCCCAAATGAACTATTAAAATATGCTATCCCCTTAATGTTTGAACCCGAAAAATCGAAAATCATACTTTTGCCGGAATTATATTCAATTACATTATTTACCAGCAGATACATAGCCTGGGAGGATTTCCCCTCATCCGACGAAGCGCAGACAGAAAAGATGCACCTCTTTGAAGTGAATAAAAAAGATCCCACGGCACACGGGTTATTTTCCCTGGTCACTACCCTGTATAATTTACCGCTGCCGTTTTTTAATGTAGTATCAAGTATTATTTTCAGTGTCTTATAATTCTCCCTGTTTAATTCGGGCAACCTGCCACCAAGATTGGCTTTTATAAACTCCATAAACTCCTGTGCCGATATATTTTCATCAACAGCGAGTTTTGCATCAAGGGCTTTTTTAATATTTCTCCTGCAGTTTCTTGAATATGAACCATATATTTTTGAATAAGCACCTGATATATCAAGCTCATAATTGGAATTCATATTTACAGCAAAAAAGTCAGTACTTAAATGATTAAACGTGTTCATATTTATCTGGATCAGTCTGAATTTTTCAGGGATACTATTGATAAATTCCCTGATTTTATCATTATCAGTTTCTTTTATTGAAAATACTCCCAGTTGTTGTGCAAAATAAGGCCCATATAAATAACAGATACCGAATTTCCTGTTCCATGTAAGAGGCATGACTGATTTATAATCACCTTCAATCAAAGCATCCCAATGCGGACTGACAATATCGAGATACCACGAATAAGCATAAACAAGCTCATTTACCGAACCGGAAATGCAGTTATCCCATTTTGCTATGTCTATTTCATTATGTCCGAGGTAACGAATCAAGAGATATTAAATTTAAGATTAACAATTTAAGATTTAGCATATACCGTTTTAAGCATTTCTTCGTACACTCTCCTCCACCCTTTCCATTGTCTTGTTTCAGAGAGTGACTCATTATGCCATAAGCTTACAAAAGTACCATTTACATTCTTGACTTTTAAAACCATTTCTTTTATTTTATTAATAGCTTCATCGGGGCCCAATCTCATATAATCCTTTAAAGTTACGTCCATTACGGTGAATGGTATTAAGGTAAGGTCTGTTACTTTTTCTTCCGGCAGATCGTAAAATCTGAAAGGCGTACATATTCCTGCGCGAAAACCGGGTGCTGAGCTGTAACCCAGCGAATAGTCCTCTGTTATGCCCGAACTTATCAGCCTTCTAAAGGTTTCGGGAAACCTGATAACTAAAAAGTGCTGCCTGCTCTTTTTAACAGCCGTATTAATTATTGAAGAGAAATTCCTTATTTCCTGATCAAGAATACTGAACTTCCTGCTGGAGTTATATGAAGGGTGTATACCTACTTCAGAAGATTTAAACTTATCTAAAATAAGGTTTCTGAAAACCTCCTTTCTGGCAGGAATATTCTTATCATACCGGCCATACTTTCCGGTAAGGAAAAAATATACGGAATTAAACGCGTATTTACTTTCCTGCTCTTTTAAATAATCAAAAACGTAATAAGGATCTTCATCAGCCCCTGATAAAGTGCGCAGCCTTTTTCTAAAATCATGTATATCAAATCTTAATGCTGATTTAACAAATGCGCCGGCAGTTCTGAGAAATCCTTTATGAAGGTATGCCCATGCATTGTCTATATCAACAGTGGATATATATTCAAATTCCTTATTACGAACTGCAAGTCCGCTATACATCTCCGCAATAACATTTCCCAGTTTTACGGCCCACTGATTTACCACAGGCTCGTCTAAAAATCCATTCCTGAATGCCAGGCTCTGATCTGCCTCAAATCTGCCGTATTTGTCCGGTTTGAATGGCAAGTATTCTTCGTATCTTGATAGCAGGTAAAAACTGGCTGCAAAGATGTCAAACGGGAATCCGCATCCCGGCGAGGTCTGAAAGAAAATTTTCAGTTTATCCCATTCGGAAACAGTAATTTCCTGCTCAACAATATTATTCCCGAAGATTATAGGATGCGGCGTAATCCATAACGAATTATCGCCGAAAGATTTTTCAGAGTAATTGATCTTCGGTCCGTCATATTTTTTAAACCGCTGCGCATTGTGTGTTAACTCAAAGGGTATACCCAATATCCCGGTCAACAGAATATCTGAAATATACCTTAATCTTGATGAATCTTTATGTAAATATGTTAATAAATTCATGCAATAAAAATAATCATTAGACTTTTAATTACAATTTATATGCTGATGTCTTTTTATATTTATTAAACAATTTGAAAAAGTCTTATTTTTAATGTATCTTGATAATAAAAAAATTTTTCATTACTATTACATAACATTATATTTGTTAAATACACCTGTATAATAACGTAAATATTGCATTTCAATTATTATGAAAAAAAAATTTTACATAACGGCCTCCTTGTCATTTCTGTTTTTACTTTTGCCAATTGACAGTATTAATACTCTTGCACAAACATCGGCGAGAATTGAGAATACAAGACTGGAAATAGATGAGGGCAGGTTAATTATCAACTATGATCTTGTTTATACAAGGCATAATGAAAGATTTAACGTATGGGTCGACATAACTAAGCCATCGGGACAGAAAATAAACACAAAAAATATTACAGGTCATATTGGCCAAAACATTGCCGGAGGAAAAGGACTTATCATAGTATGGAATTATGAAAGTGACGGCATAGACTATGAAGGTGAGGTGGATGTGCAGGTAATGGCTGAACTGATGGCAGCCAGCAGCCTGAGAATTGAAAAAGTGCTTATTAAATCCGCTTTTTTACCTGGCTGGGGACTTTATGGCATGGAAAAATCAAGTCCCTATTTCCTTTTTGGAGTTGCCGGATATGGTTCGGTTGCTGCAGCTTTAATATACAACAGCAAATCGGATAAAACATACACTGATTACCTGAATTCAATCGATAGATTTGAGAGAGAGTCTTTATATAGCGATTCTAACAGGCAAGCCAATGCCTCCAGGATATTTGGAATAACAGCTGCCGCTTTATGGATTGCTGATTTTGGATGGGCAACAATAAAGTATCTGAATAAGGCAAATACTGTCGCCTCCAATCCCAGCAGGATAAATATCCATATAGGATACGATTATTATGCATTCGGGAATGCTCCCGTGCTTTCTGTGATGTATAAATTCTAATTTATATCTATATTTGTTTATCATTAACCCATAGAAAATAAAATCATGAGAGCAATTAATCTATTAATAACAAAACTAATAGTGGTTGCAATCTTTATATGTTTTACTTATTCTTTGCAGTCACAGGTCATCTCGGGGCAGGTAAAGACAATTAAACTTACTGCACCCCAGAAAAAAGAAACGGTAGAGATCAGGGGATTCCCCAGGCTCCAGATAGAAAAGCAAGTACTCACTGATGAGAATAATAACAATGTTCTTGAAGCCAATGAATCCGCAAAACTTGAATTAAAAATCAATAATCTGGGAAATAATATAGCTAAAAATGTCAGAATAACTATGCATCAGACAGACGAAACCTTAAAGGGATTATTATATGATTCTGATATTGATATAGGTGATTTGATGCCCCATGAAAGCAAAAGTGCAACCCTGGTAATTGCTGCTGATTATAAAGTACAAAAAGCCACAGCCCGGTTCAAGCTCGAGGTGATGGAGGAAAACGGATTTAATGTTCCTCCTGTTTATATAGACATAGCTGTAAGGCCTGAGATGGGGACTTTTACTTTAGGCTGGATATCGCCCGGTATACCCGACACTACGGTCTTTGAACCTGATATGCCCCTGGAGCTAAAGATCCAGTCCGGTTCACCTATAAAAACAATCTCAGTATTTAAAAATGATATAATTCAAATTTCAGATTATGATCTCAGGAAATATAAGAATGTCTACGCATTCAGTCATCCTATTACGCTGTCGGAAGGTCAGAACACAATAAGAGTAAAAGTTGTAAATGAAGATAATAATGAGATCAGTGATATCAGAAAAATATTTTATCAGAAAGAAAAGCGTCTTGCATTAATTATCGGAAACTCCGACTATATATATGGAGGTTCATTACCTAATCCGGTTAACGATGCCAGGGCTATGGCGGATGCATTAAAGAAAGTGGGATTTGAGGTAATGGAATATGAAAATCTGAAGCAGCCCGACATGAAAAAGGCTATTGATGACTTTGGAAACAAGCTGTACGGTTACGATGTCGGCCTGTTTTATTATGCAGGCCATGGCATCCAGTCCGACGGCTTTAATTACCTTATCCCGGTGGAAGCGCAGTTGCTGGCTTATGAAGATGTTGAATACGATTGTGTCAGGGCTGACAGAATACTCAGTAAGATGGAATATGCATCTACTAGTGTGAATGTTCTTATTCTTGATGCCTGCAGGGATAATCCTTTTGAAAGAAAGTGGAACCGCGCAGCCGCAGGGAAAGGACTGGCATTTATGGATGCCCCTTCGGGATCACTGGTTGCTTATGCAACATCACCGGGGAGAACAGCAGCGGACGGAGCAGGTAAAAACGGCCTGTACACCGAAGCCTTATTAAAATACATACAGAAACGCGGCCTGCAGATCGAAGAAGTGTTTAAAAATGTCAGGCGTGAAGTGGAATCAAAATCAGGAGGCAAACAGACACCTTGGGAATCAACATCATTAAAGGGATATTTTTATTTCAAGAAGCAATTTGAATAAAATTCGGAGATCTCTTAACTCTTCAAATATATGATTGATTATTAGGTAATTATCTTTATTATTAAAATAATCAAATAAATGAAACTAAAATACACTTACCTGATTATTCCTTTACTAAGTGTTATAATTCCGGTTTTCATCACCTCACTTTTCAATTCATGCGAAAAAGAGGCAGCAAAAGTTATGAAAGTGAAAATCGACAGTGTCAGCAATATCTCAGAATCAAGTGCCACAGTAACCGGTACTGTATTGGATCTTGGCAACGGGATTGAACAACACGGCCACTGCTGGTCCACCAGTTCCGGTCCGGATTACGGGGATAATAAAACAGAAAAAGGCCCAGTTGATAATCCGGGATCCTATACCAGCAATTTAACCGGACTTCAGGCCGATACCAAATATTATGTAAGGGCTTATATAAAGAGGGGAAGCGATATCCAGTACAGTGACGATGAACTCCCCTTCACTACCGGGCCCGAAGTGATAACAATAACATTGCCTGTTGTAACAACAGGAACAGCCATAGGCATATCAGCCACAGGAGCCATAGTTGAAGGTACTATTAAAAATCTTGGCGACGGAGCTACATCGGTATCAGATTACGGCCATTGCTGGTCAAATATTACATCAACACCAACAATAGACAGTCCCAATAAAACATCGTTCGGTGAAAAATTATCAACAGGGATGTATTCCAGCACGCTTGTCGGACTATCTGCAAACACGGCATATTTTGTGAGGGCTTATGCGACAAATCCTGCAGGAACTGCATATAGCGGCAGTACCAGCTTTTCAACCCCTGGAAATATAACAATACCGGCAGTTACAACCACCGAAGTATCCGAAATCAGTTATAACGATGCTACATGCGGAGGCAATGTAACTTATAACGGCGGAGCACCGGTAACGGTAAAGGGAGTATGCTGGAACACATCACCTAACCCGACACTATTAAATTCATTTACTGAAAACGGCGACGGTATGGGAATCTATACAAGTTACCTGACAGATCTTGCCCTGAGCACAACATATTATGTAAGAGCATATGCCACAAATAGCATAGGAACGGCCTATGGTGAACAAAAAAGCTTTAAGACCCTGGGCGAACCAAATACTGACTGGGAACCCGGTGATAACTGGCTGGATACGCGTGACGGACAAATATATGCAACCGTCCAGATAGGTTCACAGGTATGGATGAGGGAAAATTTAAATGTAGGAACCCAGATTACAGGTGCCACTTACCCGATGCCTGATACAATAATACAAAAATACTGCTATAACGATAACAGCAGCAAGTGTGATGATTACGGAGGGCTCTATACCTGGGATGAGATGATGGGCTACGTATATACCGAATCAACTCAGGGTATATGCCCTGACGGATGGCACTTGCCGTCAGACATGGCATGGAAAGAAATGGAAAGTTATCTTGGTGTAGATGGTTCCGAATTGGATGTTATTGGTTTAAGGGGCACAAACGAGGCATATTTGCTGCTGGACGGCGGTGAAACAGGATATGATGCATTAATGTCAGGTTACCGTGAATATTCCACGGATGAGTTCTATTCCGAGGATGTTTACGCCTACTTCTGGACGACAACCGAATATGATACTTACTATCCTATCTACCGGTTATTGCACTGGAATTCAGGATTGATAGGCCGTGGTTGGGATTATACTTACCAGGCTGCCTCGGTTCGCTGTATTAAGGACTAGAACATAATTTAATAATTAGCCATGAATATGTTCAGATATTATCTTGATTCACTCCTGACAGGTTTTATTCTTCCGGTCCTGATTATACTGTCTGCCTCATCATGCAAAAAGGAGAGTGAAAAAATCATGAGTGTGAGTAATGACAGTATCATGGCAATTTCATATACATCGGCCAAAGCATATGCAACAATAATTGATATAGGTGAAGGTATTGAGCAGTACGGGCATTGCTGGTCAACAAGTGCGTCCCTCACCGAAGTGGATAATGAGGGCAAAACGCAACACGGATCCACACATATGACAGGTTCCTTCAACAGCGATATGACCAACCTGTCTCCCGGCACAAAATATTATGTAAGGGCTTATATTCTGAACTCGGGCAATGTTGTCTACGGCGATGATATTCTGCCTTTCCATACCTTATCAACGGGTTTGCCTGTCGTAACTACCGGAACGGCCGGAAGTATAACCGAGACGGGTGCTACTATAAGCGGTAATCTGGAAAACCTGGGCTCCGGCGCATCGTCAGTATCCCAGCACGGTCATTGCTGGTCAAATGAGACAACGACACCAACATTGGCTGATAACTCAACCTCACTTGGCTCAAAAAATATTACAGGCACATTTGAAAGTGTTATTGTGGGGCTTTCACAGGGCAAACTGTACTATGTAAGGGCATATGCAACAAACATTGTGGGCACAGCATACGGTGATACTATAAGTTTTGTTACTTTGGCCGGGGCAGGTGTACCGGCAGTAACAACAGGAACAATTTATAATATTACGGAAACCGGTGCTAATGTTACAGGCAGGCTGGATGACATGGGTTCCGGCGCCTCATCAGTGACCCAGCACGGGCATTGCTGGTCAAATTCAACAAGCACACCCACAATAAGTGATAATGCAACTACTCTTGGTTCAAGAAGTACAACAGGGGATTTTGAAAGTCCGCTGACAGGCCTGTCACCGGATGAAACTTATTATGTGATGGCCTATGCCACGAACAATACAGGGACAGGTTACGGCAGCATAAAAAGTTTCAGCACGGCAATTACAGCGGGCGTTCCGGAATTAATAACTACTGCTGTCAGCTCAATAACAGGAACTACTGCAACCAGTGGTGGTACAATCATCTCTGAAGGAGGCTCAGCTATAACTGCCAAAGGTATCTGCTGGGACGAAAGTGCCGGTCCGACTACTTCCGATTATTCTACATATGAAGGCAGCGGTGCAAATACATTTGAAAGCACGATGACCGGACTTGCACAAAAGACGAAATACTATGTGAGGGCATATGCCACAAATGCAAGTGATACAGGTTACGGCAATGAGATAGTATTTACTACCTCATTTGATTGCGGAACACGGTACACGGATCCGCGGGACGGCAAAAGTTATCTGACAGTTTCAATTGGCGACCAGTGCTGGATGGCTGAAAACCTGAACGTCGGAGATAAAATAACAGGAATGAAAATTCCGGGTAATAACGGTGTTATTGAGAAACATTGCTATAATGATGATGAGGCCAATTGTGATCTTTATGGAGGAATATACCGGTGGAATGAAATGATGAACTATACGGAGGTTGAGATGACCCAGGGTATTTGTCCCAAAGGGTGGCATATTCCATCTGACTATGAATGGAAGATTCTTGAAAATGAACTGGGCATGAGCCAGGCAGAGGCTGACGCCGCGGGATGGAGAGGCACAGATGAGGGGGGCAAACTGAAGGCAGCAGGCACAACATACTGGGAGGACCCCAACACGGGAGCAACAAATTCATCACTATTCACAGCCCTGCCGGCAGGAGGTGTGGACAATGCGGGAAATTTCAGCGGCTTAGGTTATTATACTGATTACTGGACATCTACCTTGATAGTTGGTACCCAGTGCTGGTATCGCTATTTAAGTGCAGACGAAAGCCGGATATACCGGGTCGATGGTAACAGGGATTATGGTACATCAGTGAGGTGCGTGGAAGATGACTGATATTACAAATCAAGCTCCACGACGGTAATTCCTGCCCCTCCCCTGTCAGCATGCTCATCCCTGCAGGATTTTACTATATCCACGGTTTTCAGGTAATTCCTGACAACACTTTTCAGTATGCCGTCACCCTTGCCATGTAAAATACGGAGCTCCCGGACTGCCATCATAACCGCATCATCAATAAATCTGGTCACAATATCCAGGGCTTCATCGGCCCTCCTGCCACGTAAATCAATATCGGACTTAAATGTCAGTCTGCGCTCACTTATGCTGCCGGAAGACACATCTGAGATGCTGCCTGCCTTTTTAAATTTTTTATATTCCTCCTTTCCTGCCTTCTTAAGCTTCATTTCCTTCACTGTAATAATCATATTACCAAATGCGACACTTACATTATCTTTATTTATTTCAATTACTTCACCGGCAGTATCCTGTTCATATAATTTTACTATGTCACCAACCCTTATTTTTGCATCCGGCATCCCTTCCTTTTCAGTTTCCGGGCCATGACCATCTTTGGCCGGCTCCTTTCCTCGCAGCTTCTGTTCCTGCTTTCTTAATTTCCCCAGCCTGCTTTCAATTTTAGTATCCTCGCTGTCATTCCCGGTCTTCATGGATTTTCTGTATTCTTCAAAATCTTTCCTTGCCCTCCTTGTTCTCTCCTTCTCGGCCTGGCTTTCCTTTATTACCCTTATTGCTTTTTCTATTTCCCTGTTTGCTCCTGACAATATATCGTCAGCATCTCTCTTTGCCTTATCAATAATCTTCTTTCTGAATTCCCTGGCATCATTAAGCTCTGCTGAGTACTGTTCAATTATTTGTTCCAGTTTTTTCTCGGCTGTTTTAATTCTGTTTCTTTTATCCTCCCAGTATTTCCTGTCACGCAGTATCTCCCTTAAGTACCTGTCAAGCCTTATATGGTCCTGTCCTATTCTTTCCGATGCATTTTTTATTATTCTTTCGGGAAGACCAATCTGCCTGGCAATGTCCAGTGCAAAGGAGCTGCCCGGCTTTCCTATCTGAAGTCTGAATAAGGGCTGCATTTTACTGCTGTCAAAGAGCATTGCCCCGTTTATTATTCCTTCTGCTGAAGATGCATAGTGTTTAAGGTTAGTATAGTGAGTAGTGGCTACTCCAAAAGTTTTATTTTTATTCAGGTCGTCAAGTATAGCCTCGGCAATAGCTCCGCCGAGCATAGGCTCAGTGCCGCTGCCCAGTTCATCTATTAACACCAGTGACCTGTCACCTGCATTTTTTATAAAATATTTCATATTAAGCAGATGGGAACTGTAGGTACTCAAATCATTCTCCAGTGATTGCTCATCACCAATATCAATGAAAATATCCTTAAAAACCGAGGCTTCTGAATTTTCACTTAAGGGCACAAGTAATCCGCATTGAAGCATATACTGGAGTAGCCCGATAGTTTTCAGGCAGACGGACTTCCCTCCCGCATTAGGCCCGGATATTAATAACAGTCTTTTTTCATTACTTAAATTGATATCAAGTGGCACCACCTCCCTGCCTTCTTTTTTGTGAGCTAAAAGCAGCAACGGGTGCCTGGCATTTATCCATCTGAATTCCTGAGTATCAAACAATGAGGGTCTGACCGCATTGATTTTAATGGCAAATAAGGCTTTTGCCCTTGTAAAATCTATTGTTCCCAGGAAATCATATGAAAGCAGCAAATCGTCAATATAGGGCCTTACCGAATCAGCGAAACCTGTAAGTATCCTTATAATCTCCCTTCTTTCTTCATATTCAAGTTCCTTGATTTCATTATTTAACTCAACTATTTCAGCAGGTTCAATAAAAGATGTTTTACCGCTTGCCGACTCATCATGGATAAAGCCACTGATCATTCTTTTGCAGGCAGAAGGAACAGGTATAACATGCCGGCCGTCACGCATTGATAAATTAGTATCTGGCTCAACATATCCCTGATCAATTGCGGACTTTAAAATAACCTGCAGTTTCCTGCCAACTATTATTTGTTTTTGCCTGATCCCCTTCCTTATTTTTTCCAGGGCCGGTGATGCATTATCCTTTATCTTTCCGTCTTTTGTAAGAATAGTATCAATCTTCTCATTTACAAAAGGATATACCTTTATTTCGGCAGCCAGGTTTTTCAGGGCCGGGTATTTGTTCTTATCACCATGTTCTTTAAAAAACCTGGCTATTGACCTTATTGTATCATATGAACGCTTAAGATCAAATAGTTCCTCCGGATCAGGATATGCGCCCTCAACCTTTATCCTTGCCAGGCATGGTGTGATGTCGAAATAATAATTAACCGGAAAATTATCTTCATGTATACATATTTCTTTTAATTCGGCCGTTTCATTTAGCTTTTCCCGTATTAATTCAAAAGATATTAAATACTTAATATCATCAACCTTGTTCTTGCCGATGTCACTTAAGCAACAATCCTTTATTAAATCCCTGATTTTATCAAAACCTATCTTATTTTCAAAATCAGCTGGATAAACCATATTTTTGATTATACAATTTTCTAATACCCAAACAAGGGGTAATCTTTCATCATTTTATTAACCGTCTGCTTTACATTCCGGATTGTTTTTTCATTATCAATGTTCATTATTACCTCATCAATAAGGTCTACAATTGTTATAATTCCGTCCTGTTTAACTCCCCTTGTTGTGATAGCCGGAGTACCCAGTCTTATACCTGAAGCCTGAAATGGTGATCTTGTATCGAAAGGGACCATATTTTTGTTTATTGTAATATCGGCGCTTCCCAGGGCATTTTCAGCCATTTTCCCCGAAATTTCGGGAACCTTCGACCTCAGGTCAATTAAAATCAAATGATTGTCAGTACCGCCTGATACAACCTTATAGCCTTTTTCAATAAATTTCTGAGCCATGATACCGGCATTATCCTTGACCTGCCTGATATAATCCCTGTAACTGTCGGTAAGTGCTTCTCCGAATGCAACAGCTTTGGAAGCAATGACATGTTCAAGGGGTCCTCCCTGTATACCGGGGAAAACAGCCGAATCCAGCAACTGTGACATGGTTTTTACTGTGCCCTTGGGTGTTGTCAGGCCCCAGGGGTTTTCAAAATCTTCTCCCATGAGTATCAGTCCCCCCCGCGGTCCGCGCAGGGTTTTATGAGTTGTTGTTGTAACTACGTGGCAGTAAGGGAAAGGATGATTCAGGAATCCCATGGCTATCAAACCTGCAGGATGGGCAATGTCAGCCATTAACATTGCTCCCACGCGGTCCGCTATTTCGCGCATTCTTTTATAATCCCAGTCTCTTGAGTAAGCTGAGGCCCCTGCCACGATCAATTTAGGTTTCTCTTTTAACGCTACCCCTTCCATCATATCATAATCAACTACTCCTGTGTCTTCACCTACAGTATAGGCAACAGCTTTATACAGGATGCCTGAATAATTTACGGGCGAGCCGTGAGTTAAATGGCCCCCATGAGAAAGATTGAGTCCGAGCAAGGTGTCCCCGGGTTTCATAATTGCCATCATCACTGCTGCATTTGCCTGGGCTCCCGAATGGGGCTGAACATTTGCCCACCCTGCATTAAACAACTCCCTTGCCCTGTCTATTGCCAGCTGCTCAACCTCATCGATAAATTGGCACCCTCCATAGTATCTTTTGCCGGGCAGTCCTTCAGCATACTTATTTGTCAGGCACGAACCCATTGCTTCAAGAACCTGGTCACTTACAAAATTCTCTGACGCTATCAACTCAACTCCCTGTAGTTGCCGCTGTCGCTCTTTTTCAATAAAACCAAAAATCTTTGTGTCCCTGTTCATTTCATTAAAATTTTATATTGTTGTTTTGTAAAATTAGTTCATAAAGATATTAATACAATTCGTGTTATAAAGAAATAAAAACAAATCTTTAACACAAAATTTTTATTACGGTAAAAAGTTTTTATTTTTATATCTGTAACCCGTAAAGAGAAAAATTATGAATACAAAAAGCTTATCCAAAGAACGCCCTACATTCCTTACGGTTGTTTGTATTATAAGTTATGTAGGATTGGGCATGAAAATTCTAAACAGTATATCAGGTGCAATATTTGGCTTATTTACTTCTCATTTCGAACCCTTTGCCAGGGATTTTATCAGCCAGAATATGGTTTATAGTGATATACCTGAGCATATCAGATATATTGTTGCTGATTCATTTCAGGTATTATATAAAGCTATGGAGCATGCCACTTCAATGTCGTTGCTAATGCTCGTGTTATCAGCAGCTGCTCTTTTCGGAGTAATAATGATGTGGAAGCTTAAAAGGACGGGTTTCTATTTATATACAGGATCAAAAATCTTTACTTTAATGGTACCATTTATATTCCTGGGTTTCAATTTCTTTACACTTATTGCAGTTAGTTCCGCAAGCTTTTTCGTCATCATTTTCATTATACTGTACGCAGTGAACCTGGAACACATGAATTAAACCTATTAATCATTTGAAGTATAATACAAATCTTTTAAATAATATTTAAATAATGGCTGAACAAAAGACAACACCACAAATCAAGCAGCAACTGCCAAATGCCTCAGCTGTGCTCGTATTAGGCATACTATCTATTGTATCGGGATGTTTTATTTTAGGACTGGTTCTTGGTATAATCGGATTAGCTATATCGGCGAAAGATAAAAAAATGTATGACGAACATCCGGAGGGCTATACAGGCTATGGAAGCTTAAATGCAGGAAGGATCTTATCGATTATTGGAATTGTGATTGGAGGCCTGACTATATTGATCTGGATTATCTGGGTGTTAATTTTAGGTGGAGCATTTCTTACCTTTTTAAATGGAGCTTCATTTTAACTTTCCGGGCTGGCTTGAAAATCATCTTCTGCCATGTGCATATAAGCAATTATTCGGTATTGAATGCCCCTTCTGTGGCTCCCAGAGAGCTCTCATCGCGCTTCTGAAGGGAAATGTTATTGAAAGCATAATACTCTATCCTCCATTAATACCGACTTTAATATTGATAGCTGCGGCATTATTGCAGATACTGTTCAGATTAAAACACGGTTGGAAACTTGTTAGGATAATGCTGAAAGCTGACTTTGTAATTATTATGATCAGTTATTTTTTAAGATTGCTTAATGTTTATTAAACAGATTTGTATTATTCTTCGGAGATATCAATCAGCCATTTCCTGTAAACTGAGAATAACTTTGATTTTGAAATAAATCCTATATACTTGCCATTATCAATTACCGGCAGGTTCCACATATCA
>CAZOLY010000036.1:3964-22888 GCA_964580815.1 uncultured Bacteroidales bacterium | reverse complement strand
CTGATAAATGGACAGCTTCAAATTTGCCATTAGAATATCTTGTCAGTCCCCCGCCTGTGTGTCCCAGCCAGATATTACCGTACGAATCAAGGTATATAGTCCTTACCCCTCCTTCCGAGAGTCCGTTTTCTATTGTATAATTTATAAAATTATTGCCGTCAAATTGTGAAGCGCCTCCTTCAGTCCCCAGCCATATATAGTCATTATTATCCTGGATTATGGTATATACTTTTGATTGGGCAAGGCCGTCAATTACACTGTAATTGTCGAAGAAATAGGTCTGGGCAGAAGATAATGAATAGATTGATAATAAGGCATATAAAAAAATTATTCGTTCAGCTGAACGAATAATTTTTATTTTCTTTACGATATTTATAAACATCATTAAGGCATAAATTTAGTTTTTAGAAATGAAGAAGAACGTCCCGTTCTCATCTTCAAGTCCGGCTATTTTACCGAATTTCGGCTTTTGTTGTTTGTTTTTCTCAACTGCAACAACAACCTTGTTTACTATTGATTCAATGGGTATACAGGCATTGGGATTATTTGCCAGCGTATTGGCAAAAGTCCTTGTGAACTGCGAATTGTCTATTGCCAGCTCATATCCTGCCGATGAGAATACCTGTGATGATTTTAGCCTCGTAGCTTCCCAGTCATTACAGTTTCTCTGCTTCGGGATTTCACGCATGGCCTGGTAAAAAGTTGGTCCCGATTCACATGCATCGGTAACAACCAGTGTATGTGTAACATAATTGGTATAAGATTGCAGTGAGGCTCTCAGCGCATTAATGTTGAAATAAGTAAATTCATCATCCCTTTTTGCATCAACAGGTATCCAGTAGCCTGTTTCATTAATGAATTTTCCGTGTCCGGCATACCATATGAGTAAAGCATTAACCCTGTTGCCCCTGACAAGGTCTCTTAATTCAATTGAAAAGAATTTTTCCATATCTTTTTTTGTCAGGTCTTTTTTATGGATGACTTTATGTATGTCGTAATTTGACAGTGCGGAGCGCATCAGTGTAACATCTTTTGAAGGACCTTCAAGACTTGGAAATGATTCATAATTTGAATTTTCAATAAATACTACCCATGTTCTTCCCATAGGATTATTTGCAAGCAGGGATACTCCCTCACGATTCAGGTTAAATTGTTGTTGTGTTTCATTGTTGTTTATGTCTATTGCCCTTACAGTGAACTTACTCTTGTTTGTGATATTTATTGTCGCTGAAAATCGCGGATTATACTCGTTTAACATAAAACTTGCCGAAATACCATCTATCAATATTGTCTTGATCAAACTCTCATCAGTTATTTTACCTTCGACATACAGGTTAGTCTCTTCATTATCAAGATAAATTTCTCCGTCATCTGATGCATAGGGAGCTATTATTGCTACTTTGGGAGGATTAATCTCGGTGCGTTCAATAGTATATGTGTTATTCTGCGTGTTATTATAACTGTCAATTGCAGTAATAGTGAACATATCTTTATTAGTAACATCAATGTTTGCTAAAAACTCATACTCATCCTCATTTTGCAGAAACGGGACTTCTTTACTGTTAATTAAAAGAGATTTTATTTCACTTTCATCAACTATTTTCCCTTTTATCGTAACCTCGTTTTTATCTTTTGCTATTCTGACAACAAGATCATCAACGGGCTCAGGATTAACAAGAACAATGACAGGTTTATTATCTTCCCTGTTTAACTCAAATAATCTGTCTTTTGCCGAATCCAGCAGTTTTTTTGCCTTGACATCGTATTCAGATAATGCGGAAAGGGTTTCATAATCTTTGATGGCAGCTTTATAGTTAGCGATTTGTTCGTAGGAATAGGCTCTTTTGTAATATGCCTCTGAACATTTATCGTCCATCATAATTGCTTTAGTAAAATCATTAATGGCATTCTGATGTTGCGCATATTGCTGATAATATGTCCCGCGGATAAGATACATTTCTATATTTTCGGGATCAATAATAATATTCTTTGAAATATCATCAATCGCTTTGTTGTATTCCATCATTTTAATATATACCTGACTGCGGACCAGGTATGCATCAGTATTGTCCTTGTCAAGCTCTATGGCAGTGTTGCAATTTTCTATAGCCTGATTAAGCTTATTCATGTTGAGCCTTAGACGGGCAATTGCTATATAAGGTTCTACAAATCTTCTGTTCTTGGCAATTGCTTTTTGAAAATCTATTTCCGCCTGATTATAGTTTTTCAGATATTCCGATACTATCCCGTGATAATAATTGTTGTAAGCATTATCCTTAAGGATTATAGCTTTTTTGGCTGCAGTTAACGCATTCATGTACTCCTCGAGTTCAATCAGAATTTTTACCTGCAATTGCAGGGCTTCGAGAAACTTGCTTTTTAATTCCAGGCTTTTATTAATATAGTCTTTTGCTTCTTTGAAATTGCCGAGTTTATAATTTATTCTGGCCGCGCCATAATATACCTCGGGAGTTTTATTTTCAAATACAAGTGCCCTGTTATAGTCGTCTGCTGCTTTTTTTAACTCATTTATTTTTTCGTATGCATTGGCCCTTTCAATGTAAGCGTCTGCATAATTAGGACTTATTTCAATCGCCTTTGAGAATTGTTCTATTCCATCCTTATAATTATTGGTAGCAATAAAGTCTTGTCCGGCTTTAAAATATTGTTTTGCATTCTGACCAAATATGAAAGTGGAACCAAGGATTAATATGAGACAGGTTAATGTGAGATGTTTTTTCATAGCTTGAAATTTTAGGGTTACTAAACCTGATGCTTTTTACAAAAACATTAAATAAAAATAGGATTAATATGAAATTTATTTTCAAATATACAAAAATATATAAAGAACTTATTAACTAATGGTTATTAAATGTTTCAGAATGAATATTATGCGCTTAGGTAAATAAGTTAAAGATCTTAATTATTTGTTATTGCAGCATATTGTTCCTGAAGATCAATAATCTGTCATTTTCAATATATGTTTCCTTTATTGGCTCAGAAGGAATAACAGGAGCTCTTATACCTGCTTTAAACTCCATGTTACCTGTAAAAATCCTTGCTTCGTCCCATAAATTCTTTTTTATGAAGCTTTCAATAAGCATTTTTCCTCCTTCAACAAATAATGACTGGATCTCTTTATTATAAAGTACATTCTGCCTCTCTTCAAGCATATTGTCAATAAAGAGTATACTGACATATTCGGGGTTCTTTCCTGGCCTGACTTTTTTTTCAGTAAATACAACGGTTTTTAATGTTTTATCAAACAGATGCAGGCCGGCAGGCAGCCGGAGCTTTCTGTCAGGAACTACTCTCACCGGATTATTGCCATTCCAGAACCTGATGTTCAGCCGGGGATTATCAAGCAAGGCTGTATTTGTTCCCACCATTATCGATTGTTCCTCAGATCTCCACTTATGAACGAGTACCCGTGATATGTTATTTGAGATCCATATAGTGTTACCATGCTGCTTTTTGTCCCTCACAATATCGATATAGCCATCGGTTGTTTGCGCCCATTTCAGGATAATATAGGGCCGTTTTTGCCTATAATATGAGAAAAATCTTTTGTTGAGTTCAACCGACTCCTTTTCCAGGACACCTGTTATAACCTCTCTTCCGCTATTCTTGAGCTTTTCAACTCCTTTCCCTGCCACAATTGAATTAGGATCAATAGATCCTATAATAACACGTGGTATATTATTTTTAATAATTAGTTCAGAACAGGGAGGGGTCTTCCCCATGTGGGAACATGGTTCAAGATTAACATAAAGAGTGGATTTATTTAACAGGTACTTGTCCTTTACTGAGTTAATGGCATTTGCTTCGGCATGTAATTCTCCATATTTTTTATGGTAGCCTTCGCCAATTATTTTGCCATTATTTTCTATTACCGCTCCTACCATCGGATTCGCTGCTGTATTGCCCTGTCCCATTTTTGCCAGTTCCAGGCAGCGGCGCATATATTTTTCGTTATCCATAATAGTACTCACAATAATCTGATTTTACTATTTTTGAAATATGAATAATTCAAATATGACTGTTTCACATATTGTGAACCGGATTAAAACAAATCTTGCTAATCTTTATTCCGATAATGAAATTCAGAGTTTTATTTATCTTATATTTGAATACCTGCTAAATTACACTAAAATTGACATACATATCAACAGTAATAAAACAATTTCGCGCAAGACAGAAAAACGGATAGATGAAATTATAAATGATCTGAAAAAGTACAAGCCTGTTCAATATATTTTTGAAAAATCCGAATTCTACGGGCTTCAGTTCAGGGTATCACCCGATGTGTTAATTCCAAGGCAGGAGACTGAAGAACTTGTTGACTTGATCATAAGGGACACCAGGGGATATAAAAGCAAGATTCTGGATATTGGAACGGGTTGCGGATGTATAGCCGTCGTACTGGCTAAGGTTCTGGCTCACTCAGTAATTGATGCAATGGATGTATCGTCAAAAGCAATTGAACTGGCAAAATATAATGCTTTGATGAATGAAGTATCAGTTAATTTTATGCTGTACGATATTATGAAAAATGATATGGAGAAAATAAGTACGGATTATGATATAATTGTAAGTAATCCTCCCTATATCAGGGAATCGGAGAAGTCTGTTTTACCGAAAAATGTTCTGAATTATGAACCCCGGGAATCGTTATTTGTACCTGATGATGATCCCCTGATTTTTTACAGGGTAATAGCAGAATTTGGAGTACATACTCTAAAGGATGGGGGAAGGGTATATTTTGAGGTTAATGAAGCCCTCGCAAATGAGGTAGTTGAAGAATTAGCAAGGCATGATTATAAAAAAATTGAAATTAAAAAAGATATTGCAGGTAAAGAAAGGATGGTAAAGGCATATAAAAACAGGATGGTAAAGGCATACAAAACATAATAAGTATTATAAATGGATAAAAAGAGCTCAGCACCGGATAGCCTGATATTAAAAAGAATGCAAATAATATGCAGTAAACAGGAAAGATGCACAAATGACATCAGGAAAAAACTTGCTGAATTTAAGCTTTCAGAACAGGAGAAGGATAGCATTATAAGTGCACTTACAAAGGACAACTTTATTAATGATGAGCGATATGCGTTCTCCTTTGTTCATGATAAATTAAGATTTAACAAGTGGGGCAAAATTAAGATAAAATACGAGTTAAAGCATAAGGGTATAAGTAATGAACACATTTCTAAAGCATTGGAGAGTATTGACAGTTCTGACTACAGGCGTATACTGGAAACAGAATTAATGAAGAAATTAAGAAAGCCGGGATCATCGGGTAAACTGGCATTAAAAAGCAAGCTTATGCGTTTCGGGCAGTCCAAAGGTTTTGAAACAGAGCTTATATTTAGTATAATTGACGAGATATTAAATAAAAAAAATAGTAATAACTAACATATTTAAATAGGTACCATCCAGGAAAAATTAATAATTTTGATGACCTGGGAATTAATATTATAATTATGATAACACTTGAACAGATCAAAGAATTACCAGAGCGCACTGATGCGCTGAGGAGGTATCTTTGACATTGACAGGAAAATAGAAGCTATCCATAAGGAAGAGGAGAAAACGAATAATCCGGATTTCTGGAACGACCCTAAGGAGGCAGAGAAACAGCTAAAACTCATATCTTCTATCAAAGCATGGACTGATGCTTATAACGACGTGAAGAGTAACACCGATGATTTGATGGTCTTATTTGATTTTTATAACGAGGGCGAAGCCACTGAAAAAGATGTTGAAGAACAATATTACAAAACATTACAGCTGGTTGAAGATCTTGAATTTAAAAATATGCTGAGGGATGAAGAGGATGAGTTTGGAGCAATATTGAAAATTAATGCCGGTGCAGGTGGCACAGAAAGTCAGGATTGGGCTGAAATGCTGATGAGAATGTATATAAGATGGGGTGAACGAAATAGATACAGTGTAAGGGAAGCGAGTTATCTTCAGGGCGATGATGCAGGAATAAAATCAGTTACTCTTGAATTTACGGGAGACTTTGCATATGGCTATCTTAAGTCTGAAAGCGGTGTGCACAGGCTTGTAAGACTTTCGCCCTTTGATGCCAACAACCGGAGACATACTTCTTTTGCTTCCGTATTTGTATCACCGATGGTTGATGACTCTATTGAAATAATTGTTAATCCTGCTGATCTGGAGTGGGATACTTTTCGTTCAAGCGGTGCAGGAGGACAACATGTTAATAAAGTTGAAACAGGTGTACGTGTTAAACATCTGCCAAGCGGTATTATCGTAGAAAATACTGAATCACGTTCACAGATAAAAAACAGGGAGAATGCAATGCGTATTTTAAAATCGCATTTGTATGAAATTGAGCTGAGGAAAAAGAAAGAAAAGCAGGCCGAACTTGATGGCAAGAAGAAAAAGATTGAATGGGGATCGCAAATAAGAAATTACGTTATGCATCCCTATAAACTTGTTAAGGATCTACGTACAGACTATGAAACTTCGAATGTCCAGGCAGTACTGGATGGCGATTTGAATGATTTTATAAAGTCTTATCTAATGCAATATGGAGGAGGCAATGATAAAAGTATACCATAATCCAAAATGCAGAAAAAGCCGTGAAGGGCTCAAATATTTGCAGGATAAAGGAGTTGATTTTAAAGTTGTGAATTATATTAAAGACGGGATAACAGAAAAGGAACTGTCAGAGATAGTCCTGAAATTGAATGTTAAGCCTGCTGATATTGTACGTAAGCAGGAAGATATATACAGAAAGGAGCTTAAAGGCAGAAAATTTACTGATTCTGAATGGATAAAAATTCTGGTTGAAAATCCGAGGCTGTTGCAGCGGCCTATTGTAATAGCCAGGCATAAGGCAGTTATTGCTCAACCCCCTGAAAAAGCGGATGAGCTTTTATAAAATTCAGATTCAGCCCTATTTAGCGGTCAATAATTTAAATAGTTCATGCTATGCAATATAGAATTGAAAAAGACATTATGGGTGAAGTGAGGGTCCCTGCTGATAAATACTGGGGAGCTCAAACCCAGCGATCAAAAGACAACTTTAAAATTGGACAGGAAGCTTCAATGCCTCTTGAAATTATAAGGGCTTTCGGGTACCTGAAAAAAGCCGCCGCCTTTGCTAATCATAAGCTGGGTGTTTTATCAGAGAAAAAAAGAGATCTGATATCACTTGTCTGCGATGAAATAGTTGAAGGGAAACTCGACGATCAGTTTCCCCTGGTGATATGGCAGACAGGGTCGGGGACACAGACAAATATGAATGTAAACGAAGTAATTTCCAACAGGGCACATGTTTTGAACGGCGGTAAACTCGGTGAAGGAGCGAATACTATCCATCCCAATGATGACATTAACAAAAGCCAGTCATCCAATGATACTTTTCCTACTGCCATGCATATCGCTGCCTATAAAATGCTAACGGAAATTACAATTCCCGGCGTTGTGCACCTTAAGGAAGGATTGGCCGCTCTGGCAGATAAAATGGGGGATATAGTGAAAACAGGACGTACTCACTGTATGGATGCAACGCCATTAACCCTGGGGCAGGAGTTTTCAGGTTATGTGTCACAGCTTGAACATGGATTAAAAGCGCTTGATAATACCCTTGAACATCTTTCAGAATTAGCCCTCGGAGGAACATCGGTTGGCACCGGATTAAATGCCCCTGCTGGATATGATATTGAGGCAGCAAAGCATATAGCAGATTTTACAGGACTACCTTTTAAAACAGCATCAAATAAGTTCGAGTCACTTGCAGCACATGATGCTATTGTTGAGTCCCATTCAGCATTAAAGCAACTGGCAGTAAGTATAATGAAAATAGCTAATGATATTAGATTGATGGCTTCCGGCCCCCGCTCAGGTATTGGAGAACTAATAATCCCTGCAAATGAACCCGGTTCGTCCATAATGCCCGGTAAAGTAAATCCCACACAAGTTGAAGCAATCACAATGGTTTGTGCGCAGGTTATGGGAAACGATGTTACCATATCAATAGCTGGCAGTAACGGGCATTTTGAATTAAATGTTTTTAAGACTGTTATGATAGCAAATTTCCTGCAATCGGCCAGACTGCTTGGCGATGCCTGTGTTTCTTTTACAGATAAATGCATTGCCGGCATAAAACCCGATGAACCAAGGATAAAAGAACTTCTTCAACAGTCATTGATGCTGGTGACCGTATTAAATCCACATATAGGTTATGAAAATGCAGCAAAAATTGCAAAGAAGGCTTATAAGGAAAATATAACATTAAAACAGGCAGCTGTGGAGCTGGGACTTATAAGTGACAAGGATTTCGATAAATGGGTAGATCCGATGAAGATGATATGATTTCTATAATATATGCCCGGATAACTATAATATGCAAGTAATATGAAAGAAGAGCTGTTTGCAGAATTTCCCCCGACACCCACTGACGTATGGGAATCGCAAATTAGAACCGATTTGAAAGGTGCGGATTATTACAAGAAACTCATATGGAAAACTATTGAAGGTATTGATATAAAGCCATTTTACAGGTCAGAAAATATTAATGACCTTAAATATCTGGATAGTTATCCGGCTGATTTTCCGTATGTCAGAGGCGCGTTTTTAAATAATAACTGGGACATCAGGCAGAATATTATCGTTGACAATTTTGAAGAAGCAAATAAAAAGGCCCTGTATCTTATTAATAATGGAGTAAATTCAATTGGATTTGATTTAACAGGGAAAGAGAAAATAGACAGGGGTGAATTCGGACATCTCGTTAAACATTTGGATATTGAATCAGTTTCTTTAAACTTTATAATTGGCAGGCGGGTCTCAATAATAACTGAATATCTGGATCATATAATAAAATCCGGAAGGATTAAACCTGGTAAAATGAGGGCCTCCGTGGATTATGATCCGCTGGGGGAACTTACGGTTAAAGGTAAGTTTTATAAAAGTGAAAAGGAAGATTTTATTATTGCCCGGTCGCTTCTTGACTTTGCACAGTCAAATTTCCCCGGTTTAAGGGTTATTCCGGTTAATGGTATAATTTTTCGCAATGCTGGGGCATCGATTGTTGAGGAGCTTGGATTTAGCCTGGCTATTGCCAGTGATTATTTATCAAAACTGACTGATTCAGGGCTTGCGGTCGACAAGATAGCTAAGCATTTACAGTTCAATTTTGGTGTAGGATCAAATTATTTTATGGAAATTGCCAAACTGAGGGCAGCGAGGTTGCTGTGGTCCAAGATAGTGGAAGCATATGGAGCAACGGGCAGTGAAACGGCCAAAGCTTATATTCATTCCGAGACTTCAAAATGGAATAAGACAATATATGATCCTTACACAAATATTTTAAGGGCGACCACCGAATCAATGTCTGCAATAATCGGCGGCACGAACTCTTTGCTCATTAACCCCTACGATTGCGTTTACAGGAAACCAGCGGAGTTTTCAGAACGAATAGCCAGAAATATCCAGCATATCCTCATGGAAGAGTCCTATTTTAATAAAGTGGCTGACCCTTCAGCAGGTTCATACTATATTGAGAATCTTACGGATCTGGTTGCCGAAAAAGCCTGGAGTATCTTTTTGGCTGTTGAAGATATGGGGGGCTATATTAAGTCATTGGGAAAAGGATTTATCCAATCGGTTGTTGAGAATACGGTCGCACGGCGAAGGGATAATATTGGCAGGGGAGAGGAAGTATTACTGGGGACCAACAGGTTTCCGAATTTTAGTGCATCGGTTAAACAGGAAATAGAAATACCAATAGCGTTTCCAAGGGATATAAGTAAAAAAGAGACTGAAAAAGTAAAACCGCTTAAAACAGGGAGGGGCGCTGAGCAATTTGAAAAACTGCGGTTTAAGGTTGAAAACAATATAAGACCCGCGGTATTTATGCTCACCTGTGGGGATGTGGCTGCAAGAAGGGCCAGAGCAATATTTGCATGTAATTTCTTTGCCTGCGGAGGCTATGAAGTTATTGACAATTTAGGGTTTGCTTCTGTGGCTGAAGGGATCCGGGAAGCCATTAGCAGTAAGGCAAGTATTGTTGTTGTCTGCAGTTCTGATAATGAATATGCTGCTATTGTCCCTGATATTTATAAAAAGTTAAAAAACAGGGCATTAATAGTAGTTGCCGGATTACCTGATAGTATATATGAACTAAGGGAAAAAGGAATTGAGCATTTTATTCATAGCAGGATGGATATGCTTGAGGAGTTAAAGAAGTACCATAACTTATTAAATATTAGTGATTAACCAGATATATTAAAATATGCATCCGGATTTCAGGAATATAGACTTCAGAAAGCACAAACAGGCAGCGATATTATCATCTGACTGGGAAAAGCAGAATAATATCGGGGAAAACTGGATAACACTTGAGCAAATTCCGGTAAAGCCGGTATATACAAGGGATGATTTAAGCGGACTGAAACACCTGGATTATGCTGCAGGTGTACCGCCCTTTCTGCGGGGCCCCTATTCGACTATGTATGTTATACGGCCATGGACAATAAGACAATATGCCGGTTTTTCCACAGCTGAGGAGTCCAATGCATTTTACAGGAGGAATCTGGCATCCGGACAAAAAGGATTGTCTGTTGCCTTTGATCTGCCCACACACAGGGGATATGATTCAGATCACGAAAGGGTTGTGGGCGATGTTGGCAAGGCGGGGGTAGCAGTTGACTCGGTTATTGATATGAAAATTCTTTTTGACCAGATACCTTTAAATAAAATGTCGGTATCCATGACCATGAACGGTGCAGTATTGCCTGTCATGGCATTCTATATCGTGACTGCCCTGGAACAGGGTGTTAACCTTGATGAATTAAGCGGTACAATGCAGAATGATATACTTAAGGAGTTTATGGTCAGAAATACATATATATATCCTCCTGAAGGCTCAATGAGGATAGTTGCGGATATTTTCAGGTATGCATCTCAGAACATGCCAAAATTTAATTATATAAGTATATCGGGATATCATATGCAGGAAGCAGGGGCACCGGCAGATATTGAGTTAGCCTATACCCTGGCAAACGGACTGGAATATCTGCGCACAGGTATTAAAGCCGGACTGGATATTGATACATTTGCCCCGAGAATTTCATTTTTCTGGGCTATAGGGATGAATCATTTCATGGAGATTGCCAAGTTGCGGGCTGCCAGGCTTTTATGGGCGAAGATCGTAAAGCAGTTTAATCCGGCAAATTTCAGGTCCCTGGTTCTGAGGACCCACTGCCAGACATCGGGAGGGAGCCTCACAGAGCAGGATCCCTATAATAATATTGCACGTACCTGCATTGAAGCTATGGCAGCCGCTTTGGGCCATACCCAGTCACTTCATACTAATGCCCTGGATGAGGCAATAGCTTTACCTACCGATTTTTCTGCACGTATTGCAAGAAATACACAGATATTTTTGCAGGAAGAGACAGGTATCACAAAGAATGTCGATCCCTGGGGAGGTTCATATTATCTTGAATCACTTACACATAAGCTGGCACAAAGGGCATGGGATCATATTCAGGAAATTGAAGAATTCGGTGGTATGGTTAAAGCAATAGAAGCAGGCATCCCCAAGATGCGTATTGAGGAGGCTGCAGCCCAAAGGCAGGCACGGATTGATTCAGGCATAGATACTATAGTAGGAGTTAATAAGTACAGACTTGATACAGCTGAACCTATGGATATTCTCGAGGTTGATAATTCTGCCGTGAGGAAAATACAGGCCAGCAGGCTTGAGAAATTGAAGAAGGACAGAAATAATGAAGCTGTAAAATCAGCTTTGGACAAGATCACCGAAGCCGCTGCAACAGGGAAAGGAAATCTGCTGGAACTCTCAGTTGATGCCGCAAAAAACAGGGCTACACTTGGAGAAATTTCATATGCTGTTGAAAAGGTCTTTGGCAGGTATAAACCGGTCATACACTCTATCTCGGGAGTGTATTCCGAAGTGTCGGCAAATGATGAAAATTATAAGAAAGCATGCAGGTTATGTGAAATATTTGCAGAAAAAGAAGGGAGGCAACCGAGAATTATGGTAGCAAAGATGGGGCAGGACGGGCATGACAGGGGTGCAAAAGTTATTTCTACGGGCTTTGCAGATATAGGCTTTGATGTAGATATAGGCCCCTTATTTCAAACCCCTGCTGAAACGGCCCGCCAGGCTGTGGAAAATGATGTTCATGTGCTGGGTATTTCGAGCCTGGCAGCAGGACATAAAGTCCTGGTGCCCCAGCTGATTAAAGAGCTGAAAAGACTCGACAGGGAAGATATAATGGTGGTTGTTGGCGGAGTGATCCCTCCTCAGGACTATGAATTTCTGTATAGTTCGGGAGTAATCGGCATTTTTGGCCCGGGGACACCTGTAACTGAAACGGCAAGAAAAATTCTGGAAATACTGGTTGGTGACAATTAACGCTTATTATTTTTAAATATAAACTACTTTTTATGGACAAACAAATTACAACAGCAGGTCAGGGCCTTGGTATTGCAGGTCTTGTGCTGGGAATTTTAGCAATTCCCCTTGCAATTATTCCATGCACATTCATTATAGCTTTAATATTTGGTATAACAGGAATAGTATTGAGCTCAGTTGCTTTATCGCAGGCAAGCAAAAAAAATGGAGCAAAGGGTTTAATTATTGCAGCACTTGTGTGCTCCATCCTGGGAACTACTATTGCAGCTCTCTGGGGATTCACAATTAGTAAGGGAGCAAGGATGGCCAGAATGATCATGAGGGATGAATTTCATGGTGACCTGGATAAGGAGTTTGAGAAAGCATTCAAAAGCTTCGGCAATGAAATGGAAGAAGCACTTGAAAATCTTGAGGAGGATCTGGAAAAGGATAAAGGGAGAGATCTTGAAGATACACTAATAAGAATAGAGAAGGAGCCGGATGATAAAAATAAAGACCTTTCCGGGGAAGAGGAAAAGTAGAAACCGGGGAAATCCTGTAGCAGTATTTTAAGGAATCTATTGAAGAGGGTTATGAAAATACCTGGCTTTTTTAACATAACTTATATTAAGATAAATCTGATATTTGGGGTATTTCTTATGCTCTTTTTTATTTATTCATTAAGTTTTTCAGCCAGGGCTCATAATCATCCCATACCTTCATTTTATACCAAAATAACCGGTAAAGAATCGATTTCATCGGGATTATCAAGAAGCTTTTCAGAAATCATCAGGGGCAATTTTAAAAGGGCAAAAGAATATAATATTTACGGATTGCGGGTATTTTTATTTTTTGTTGTACAGTTTTTTCTAAGATTCCTGTTCTCTTATCTTTACGGACATGCATTTGTGGCACGTAATCTAATTGTCATTTCTGATTCTGTATTTAGCATTATACTTTTTATTGTTTGTTTCTGGCCTTTTGCAGCAAGGCTGATATTGACAACCTGTAATTAGTCTGACAGAAATTCATCTATCTTAAAGCATTTGTCAACACGGATCCCCTTTTCTGTCATCATAAGATTGCAGCATTCGGCATTAATGTCGTGCTCAAAGAATAAAGTATAATTATTTTTTAAGGCTTCCTCAAGGAATTCTTTCTTTTCATCAAACGCTGCCAGGGGCTTTGTGTCATATGCACAGATCCAGGATAGCGGAATATGTGCCGATGTTGGAATTAAATCTCCTGTGAACACCAGTGTTTTATTATTATATCTGACAAAGGGGATTATCTGTCCGTCGGTATGCCCGTTAAATATTCTGAGTTCCACGCCGGGAACAAGTTCAAAATTTTTGTCAATAAATTCAAGCCGGCCTTTCGTTTTTACAGGAACAAAATTTTCCTGCAGGAATGAAGATTTTTCTCTTTGATTCGGATTTAGGGCCCACTCCCATTGCTGCCTGCTAACCCAATAACGGGCATTTTTAAAAGCGGGCACAGGCATATTATCTTCATTATATTCAACTCCCCCGCCGCAATGATCAAAGTGAAGGTGGGTTAAAACGACATCGGTAATGTCATCGTAAGTAATGCCGGTTTTTTCCAGGGAGCCTTTTAGTGTATCTGTCCCGTTAAGGTGGTAGTGCCCGAAAAATTTATCATCCTGCTTGCTGCCTATACCGGCGTCAATAAGAATTTTCCTGTCTTCAGCAATAATCAGCATGCATCTCATTGAAAGGTTACAAAGATTTTTTTCATTGGCAGGATATTTTTCAGCCCACAGAGATTTTGGCACAACCCCAAAAAGTGCACCTCCGTCTAGCATAAGGTTCCCGGTTTCAATTTTATAGATTCTCAATTTATTATGTTAATATAAAAAATCATCATAAGGATATCTTGTTATATGAATCTTCTTTACTTCGTTATAAAGTAATTCTTTTAATTCATCGATATTTTCTTTTTTAGTTGCTGAAATGAATATGCTGGAGGAATTATTTTTTGCCATCCATGTATTCTTGAGTTCGCCAAGGGTATAGTTCTCCTTTGTCCTTGGTGCGAGGTCATCATCATCTTTCCTGATATATGAGTAAGCATCGATTTTATTGAAGATCAGATAAGTTGGTTTATTATTGGCACTTATTTCGTAAAGTGTCTGATTAACGATATTTATTTGTTCCTCAAAATTAGGATGCGATATATCCACGATATGTAAAAGAATATCAGATTCCCGTAACTCGTCCAGGGTTGACTTGAAGGACTCTACAAGATGATGAGGCAGCTTTCTTATAAACCCTACAGTATCGGAAAGAAGAAAAGGCAGATTGCCTATTACAACTTTTCTTACTGTTGTATCGAGGGTGGCAAATAACTTGTTCTCAGCAAAAACTTCCGATTTACTTAACAGGTTCATGAGAGTTGATTTACCGACATTTGTATAACCAACCATTGATACCCTGACTAATTTTCCCCTGTTTTTTCGCTGGGTTGATTTCTGCTTATCTATCTTTATAAGGTCTGATTTTAATTTAGCAATCTTATCCCTGATAATTCGCCTGTCTGTCTCAATTTCAGTTTCTCCGGGGCCCCTCAGTCCTATACCTCCTTTCTGGCGTTCAAGGTGAGTCCACATTCTTGTTAGTCTCGGTAATAAATACTGGTATTGCGCAAGTTCAACCTGTGTTTTGGCGTGTGCAGTTTTAGCACGCCTGGCAAAAATGTCCAGAATGAGATTTGTCCGGTCAAGTATTCGTATATTCAGTTCACTTTCAATATTTCTCAACTGGCTGGGAGACAGGTCATCATCGAATATCGCTATATCAACATCGTGTGTATTTATAAAATACCTGATTTCTTCGAGCTTTCCGGCTCCTATAAAGGTTCTCGGATTAGGAATGTCCAGTTTTTGAATATATTGTTTTAAAGGTAGTGCGCCAGCGGTTTCTGCTAAAAAGGCCAGTTCCTTCAGGTAATCATTAACTGTCCTTTCATTATTGTAGTTATTAACTACCCCTATAAGTATCGCTTTTTCCTGTCCGGTTTTAGTGATGTACGCATTCAATGAAATAATATTAATATTGTTTTAATAGATTTTAGGCCTGTTATGCAGAATTACATCCCTTATTGAATTTTTAAGTACCTCGCCGCAGTCGTATATCATAGTAAAGTCATCAGGGTAAGGCAGTGGTTCCGAGTCAAGCAGCTTGCGTGTCTCTGGTTTAAGAGCTTCAATGTCTCCGACTGCCCTCGCTGATTTGTGCTCAAAAAAAGTTGATGCCCCAACAGGTTCTTTATTAATCAGGCGCCTGGGATTGGTGGATAAAATTTCTACCTCTCCTTTGATATTAACTGACTTCTCCTGGAATCTCTCAATAATTGTACAGGACAGATCTTTGTATCTTTTTACCTTAATATCGTTCCCGAGGCTGTCTTTCATAACATTTCCGTTTTTATCGAGAACATACTCAAATCCGTCTTCAACAGTCTTTTTTTCCATGTACTCCTTGGTATTGAATATTTCGGGAGAAACATCAATAACTTGTAGTATTATATCAATTATATAGTCATATTCAATATTTCTATCCAGGGGCCTTAAGTGATATTCGACCCATTCGCTGTTCAGTCCGCTGGTATTGAAAGATAGCAGGTTATCCATAAAATCCGGTGGTAAATTCAGATGAGTTCTGTTTACGGTATTTACAAGGACCCTGCTTATGCCTTTATATCGTGATTCACTTATCAGGTTATCTAAATCCTGGTATGTTCCTCCTTTATAGTTTTCTGCCCTGGTGAATTCCTGATACGCCTGTCTGTAAGATTCCTTGGTATTGTTTGACATCAGATTTTTCCCGTGTTCATAATAATAGTCAGCAGCCTTTGTTTTAGCTTCCACAATTTCTGCATTATAGTCTGCGAATTCGTAATTAACAGATTCTCCTCCGATTTTCAGGGGGAGCACCCTTTTTATTTTTGACTGCCTCGCACTTAAAAGTGAATATCTGCTGAACACTTCATCCCAGGTGTCGGGATTACCTTCAAGTTTCAGGTACTTTATTTTCTCAAGATCTCTTTCATTGGCTAACCTGTATGCTTTGTCCAGATTTATTGCATCTTTCTCACTATCAGGTTTTTTAATCAGTTTCTTTACGGATTTGTCAATAACTTTGTCATAGTTGCCTTTACTGAACAAATCTTTTGTGGATGTACAGCCTGTAATAACAAGTAGGCTTATAACTATGTACATTATTGTTTTCATAGAGCATAATTTAGTTAAAAATTTTGCTGATACAGGTGTGATTTGTATAAATCATAGTATAAACTTACTTAATTTAATTTAATGATGTAATAAAATATTGTCCAGAAATAAAAAACCCTGATTAAAAATCAGGGCTTCTTATATATTTTTAACTGTTTATTGCAGTACAAAGACAATAGGGAATGTAAACTGAACCTTGACCGGTTTGCCTCTTTGCTTTCCCGGCTCCCACCTGGGTGATGAGTTCACTACTCGCAGAGCCTCTTTATCAAGAGCGGGATCAACGCCTCTCATTACCTTGGCATCAACAACCTGTCCCTTTGAATTTACTGCAAATTGCACAAAAACCTTACCGCTTATCCCATTTTCGGCTGCTATTTCGGGATATCTCAGATTTTCCTGTATCCATTTACGGAATGCATTTTGATCACCTCCCTGGAATTTTGGCATATCTTCAACAATAATAAATACTTCTTCTTCACCGGCTTCTTCATCTTCGAAGGGCATAAAATCCATTTCCAGGTCCTGGTCCATATCCATATTATCGAGTTCGAGCTGATTGGCAAGTTCCTTATCATCAGCAACAATATTAATAACTTCAATAACTTTCGGAGGTGGAGGCGGTGGTTCGGGTGGTTTTTCCTGGTGTCTTGTAATAGGTATTATTTCTTCATCGCCAACATCTTCAGCCAGAAAATCCAGCGCATTGGCCTTTGAAGGTTTGGTCGTCCATTCGAAGGCAAGAAGAATAATAGCCAGTACTATTACCAGGCCAAGTTCCAGGAAAAGCGGCCTGTTTTTTTCAAGATCAGCCTTTTTTGTTTTCTTTGCTTCCATCGTTCAAAATATTTAATAATTCCAAAAATAAAGAATAAAAGGTTAAAGCCAAAATTTAAGCTGCATATTTTTAATAATGGCTCAGTTTGAAATTAACCGGAAATTCAAATGATACTTTAACAGGGTTTCCTCTTTGTTTGCCCGGAGTCCATTTTGGAGACAGGTTAGCTTTATCTGATTTTATCGGTTTCATGGCTACAGATTATTGCTCAATTAGATATGCACAAATATCGTACCAGAATGATCCTGAAAGATGCTATATAAGAATACTGTTTTTTAGAGACTATCCTTGTATTATTCATTATTTTTTCATGAAAATTTATATTTTTGTGTTTTCCGGGGATGTAGCTCAGTTGGCTAGAGCGCGTGAATGGCATTCACGAGGTCAGGGGTTCGATTCCCCTTATCTCCACAAAAACTGCCTCACCTGCAATCAGGGGAAAATAAATCGGTTTTAAAAGCTGTAATATTGAAATAATTTTTTACCGGCCGAAATAAATCTGGAATCCCAAACTTAGACTTATATCTGAGGTAGGATCATAATCCTTTATCTTATTGTAAGTATATCCCAATATTGCTTCCAGCCCGATACTCTCATTTAAAAAATATGTACCTCCCACTCCTGCTGATCCGGTTATTGAACTACTTGAATTTGTCGTATCATCGTATTTCGATGACCATCCGCTTATTCCGAATGCTCCTGTGAGGAAAAACATAAATCCGGAAGGCGGTCCGAAATAATACCTGATAAACGGAGTTATGCCATAACCAACGTACCTGTAGTTTTCCTCAGTTCTTAATAACAAGGGAATACCTGCTCCTAACGCCAGGTTGTCTGCCAGAAAATAACCCATATCAGGTGATATAGTTACGGAAAATAAATTATTATCACTCTGAAAAGACAAATCTGTACTGGCTCCACCACCTAACATCCAGGTTCCCTTTTCTGTCTGTCCGTATGAACTTAATAAACATATGGAGCATAAAAAGGCGATTGTTAATGCTTTTGTTTTCATGATGATTGGTTTTAAAGTAGTTTTTTGATTTAAAGGTAATTACATATAACTGTTATATAAACGTTTAGCGAAATATATTATTACAATATTAGTGATATTATATAATAATCTAAAAAAAATAGTTACTCTCTGCTGTATAACTACAAATGTGTATTATTTACCTGAATAACATCATTTTACCGGATTCTCTCGTTATTTTGTTATCGTGCTTGAAGGTTAGCTGGTACAGGTATAATCCGCTTGCAACAGGGGCTCCCGAATCATCTGACCCGTCCCAGTAAGCGGAGTAGCTTCCGGCGGATGTTCTTTCATCGGCAAGAATCCTTATTTTCCTGCCGTCAATATTATAAATAGCAAGGGTTACATTGCCTGCAGCAAATACGTTATACTTGATCTGGGTTCCGGCAGTAAACGGATTG
>CAZOLY010000036.1:0-3864 GCA_964580815.1 uncultured Bacteroidales bacterium | reverse complement strand
AACGGATTGCGCAATTTCGTCAATTATATCATTTTCGTCATATCCATACATTGGAGGCCACCACATATGAACAGAAAAAATCAAATTATGATCAGGGTCATAATCAATAAGGTCAGGCCCCTCTGATTGCAGAATATCGATGTTTTTACCCCAGTCTGTGCCATCTATAACCAGCGGGACATGAATACCGGCAAACCTGATCTGTTCAATTGCGTTTTCGTAACCTGTACTAAATGCTGCTGCACTTACAGAAGCATTGCCACATTCATTTGCAACGTTCAAAAGCAGGTATTCTTCATGATACCGGATGACTTCTATTATATCAGGCCTGGTCCAGTAGCTGACGACATTTTCCAGTTCATTCCACTTGCCGGTAGCATCATGGCATTCTATCATGGGGATCATACCAAGATCAATACAATTGGCAATTGCCTCATCAAGCTGTGCTGCTGTTCCTGTTGTATCCCATACAATTCTCACAACGTTGGCGCCTGTTTTTTCTATTTCCGTATACTGTGGCAGTCCGCTTTTTTGAAACCATATATTGGGATTAGCGATACCGCGTAAAATAACCTTTTCATCGCAATTATCGTACAGATGTCTCCCCATAACGCGAAAACCGGGATGTTCCTGGGCAGACACTACTGAAGGCAAAAAGAATACAGCAGTTATCAATAACATCATATTTTTATGCATAATATACCTCAAATATTTATTGGTTTATTATTCATTAATTGTCATATAAACCTTAATTTTAATGATAATTTATAAAAAAAACAGACAATTTAAGAGGATATTATTTTTTTAACATAATTATTGAGCACGTATATAAAAAGACTAATAGAGCAGGGTGAACATCAGCACCTGGATTTTAAATTTGAAATTTCTGATTCAAAAAAGATTGCCCGTACATTTTCAGCCTTCGCAAATACCGGGGGAGGCAAGCTTCTTGTCGGGGTTAAGGATAACGGGGCCATAGCCGGCATACGGACTGAGGAGGAGGTGTATATGATTGAATCGGCAGCCCATATTTATTGCAGGCCTGCAATTAAATATACAACAAAAAAGTGGCTTATCGAAGGGAAATCCATACTTGAAGTTACTATTCCGGAGAGCAGAAAAAAACCTCATTATGCCAGGAATGAGGATGGCAGATGGCTTGCATATTTAAGGGTAGATGATCAAAACCTCCTGGCCAACAGGATACTTATAAGAGTATGGAAAAACAGGACAAGGAAAAGAGGCGTATTTTTAAAATATAGCGAAGCAGAAAAAAGAATACTGGAATACCTCAGGGTCAATGATAAAGTAACGTTTCCTGAATTCATCACAACTGCAAGGATTAATAGGTCCAGGGCTGAGAATATTCTTGTCAGTCTTATTTCAATCGGGGTATTGACGATAGAGTTCACCGAAAAGGAGGTATATTATAAATTAAAGGAAAAGGCTAAAGCATATTGATGAACAAGATGAAATTTTATTTGTTAGAGGAATATATTATGAAATTCAATAATTGATTTTAATTTTGTGCGGCAAAAATATTAAAAAACCAAATGAAAGGATTTATCATGGGTTCAAAAATATATTTATTAACAGGACTGGCAATAACAATGTTTGCTTCATGTAACAGACCTTCTGCTCAGGAGAATAAGTCAGATAATTATACAGAGATGATTGATAATAAGGTAGTGATGACAGCCGAACCTGTTAATACAAAACCAATACAATTGACAAAACAGGATTTCCTGGATAAGGTAATGGATTATGAAAAGAATCCTCAGGAGTGGGTATATAAAGGTAAGCTTCCCTGTCTTATTGATTTTTATGCTGACTGGTGTGCACCTTGCAGGATAACAGCTCCTATTCTTGAAGAACTGGCTGAAGATTATGCAGGGAAAATTAATATCTATAAAATCGACATACAGAGTGAAAAAGAATTGGCACAGGTATTTGGTGTTAGTGGTATACCTGCATTTTTGTATTGTCCCATGGAAGGAAATCCGAGCATTACTTCAGGTATAGCAAGAACAGCAGAAGAAACCAGGCAATTGTTCATAAACCAGATTGAAAGCCTGCTTTTAAACAATGAGAATACCTCAGATATATAATAAGCCGCGACGGACCATACAGACACTTATTTTACTTTTCCCAAACTTATTAACAACTATATTTTTTTGATGCTATTTAAAGTAAATTAGCAATCAGAAATTAGCTGCTGGTTAATAAAAATTAGCTATTATTTTTTAATGTTTCTTATTCTTGATACTGAGACAACCGGACTTCCTGAGAAGTATGATGCACCGGTTAGTGATGTTGACAATTGGCCCCGTTTGGTTCAACTGGCATGGCAATTACATGATAATAAGGGTGAACTTATTGGTTCTGAAAATTTTATAATAAAACCTGAGGGTTTTACAATACCTTTTAGTGCAGAAAAGGTTCACGGAATATCGACTGAAAAAGCGCTGGAAGAAGGAAAAGACTTAAATTTTGTACTCCGGGAATTTGCCAAAGCAATTGAAAAATGCGGGTTCATTATAGGGCATAACATAGACTTTGATAAAAGCATTATTGGTGCGGAATTTATAAGGGCAAAAATTTCAAACAGTCTGTTTGAAAAAACCAGTATATGCACCAAGGAAGATTCTACAGGTTACTGTGCTATTCCTGATATCAGAGGAGGGAAATATAAGTGGCCGACACTGGCAGAGTTATACAGGAAACTTTTTAATGAGGATCCCCGGGAGGCACATAATGCTTCAGCTGATGTTTCATCTACTGCCCGGTGTTTTTTTGAGCTGTTAAGAGCAGGCGTTATTGACAGAGTTAAGTATAATATAAGTGAAGATATTTTAAAGGAGCCTGCAAAAGAAAATACGGAGCAAATAAAATCTGCAGAAGTTGAAACTGAATCAGGAAAGGATGATGACAAACCTCCTTCACACTTTACCCATTTACATGTACATACCCAGTATTCAATCCTTGACGGGGCAGCTGATATAAAGGAACTGTTAATTAAAACAAGGGAAGATGATATGACTGCGCTTGCTATAACTGATCATGGCAATATGTTTGGGGTAAAGGAATTTCATGATGAGGCAATTAATCAGGGAATAAAACCTATACTGGGATGCGAGGTTTATGTAGCAAGAAGGTCAAGGTTTGACAAGGCGGACAGAAGTGATGGAAGCGGCTTTCACCTTTTACTGCTGGCGAAGAACAAAGAGGGGTATCAAAATCTTATTAAGCTTGTATCTTATGGATGGACGGAAGGATTTTATTATAAGCCAAGGGTTGACAAGGATTTGTTAAGAAAATACAGTAACGGACTGATAGCATGCAGCGCATGTTTAAAAGGTGAAATACCTTATGTGATAAAAAACAAAGATTACGACCAGGCAAAGAAACTTGTGCTGGAATACAAAGATATATTTGGCGGGGACTTTTATCTCGAGCTGCAAAGACATAAATCAGATGGTCAGCAGACTGATAATTCGGTATACCAGGATCAGGTTTATGTTAACAGCCAGTTGAGGAAACTCTCAGGTGAGACAGGAGTAAAATATATAGCCACCAATGATGTTCATTTTATTAACATGGAGGATGCAAAGGCGCATGATATATTACTATGTATAAGCACCGGCAAAGACATTAATGATACTTCAAGACTGCGTTACACAGGCCAGGAATGGTTAAAAACCAGGGAAGAAATGATGGAGCTTTTTTCAGACCTGCCTGATGCCATTACTAACACCAGGGAGATTGAGGAAAAGATTGAAGTTTACAGTCTGGATAATGATCCTGTAATGCCTGATTTCCCGATACCGGAAGGAGTTAAGAATGCAGATGAATTTTTAAGAAAAA
>CAZOLY010000035.1:0-23086 GCA_964580815.1 uncultured Bacteroidales bacterium | reverse complement strand
TAGGCTAATAATTAAAAAAAAATTACTAGTTACAACATTCGATTACTTCAAGGGCTCAAATCTATAAAAAAATCTGAAAAAATAAAATATAGTGGAGTGTTTTTAACTGTTTAATAATTAAGTTGATACATTGAATAAATATGAAATCAGCATTAATAAATATACGGTATTTTAGCTAATTAATTATTAATATGGGAGTTATGAGGGCAAAAAAAATAAATTTAAGGTGTTTTATCACCAAAAAAGTTATATTCACCACCATTATTATTTATTTTGTCAAAAATCAAATTTTATCTGGAAAGTCTAAAAATTCATTAAAAACTCGATGATTTCATTCATAACCAAAATTTAAGAAATTGAAAAATTACTACTTTAGACGGTAATTTTAAAAATGATATTAAATGTTAAGGAAAGTGCCTCACACATATGTGATCATTTTTTATACAGCTCTAATCCGGAGATTACAGCAATCAGTTTTTAAGAAGCTCCCTGGCATTTTGCATAGCAGCTTCAGTAAGCTCCTCACCACTTAGCATCCTGGCAATTTCAATATGCCTTTCTTCATTATTGAGAAGTTTGATGTGGGCAGTAGTAGATTCTCCCTCGTCGGACTTATATACAAGGTAATGGAAGTCACCTTTACAGGCGACCTGGGGAAGATGGGTAATATTGATTATCTGCATTCCTGAAGACATTCTTTTTATAATGTTACCAACTTTATCTGCAATTTCTCCCGAAACGCCCATATCTATTTCATCAAAAATTATTGTTGGCAGTCCGGCTGAATCAGACAGAAGCGATTTGATGCTCAGCATTAATCTCGATAACTCTCCTCCTGAAGCAATTCTTGAAATCTCCTGTAATTCAATATTCTTATTCGCTGAAAACAGGAACTGAACCCTGTCGATACCGTTTATTGTATAATCTGTGCCTGCATCATGCTGTATTTCAAACCTTCCGTTAGGAATACCCAAATCAACAAGCAATAAGGTAATTTCCTTTTCAATCTTTTTTAAAGACTCCTGCCTTCGCATTGACAGCTTGCTGGCCAGTAAATTTAATTTGTTTTCACTGTCATCAGTTTTTTTCTTAAGTTCTTCAAGCCGGGACTCATAAGATGAAACTTCATCAATCTTCTGCTTTAGCGATACTTTTATATCCAGCAGGTCTTTTATAGTATTTACTTTATGTTTTTGCTGAAGCGAATATATTAAGTCAAGTCTTTCATTTATATATTCCAGTTTTTTAGGATCAAGCTCTATTTTTTCTTTTAACGATTCAAGCTCGTTTCCAATATCCTTTAATTCAATATGGGCGCTTTCCAGTCTTTTTCCGTAATCAGAAACCCCGGGCAGGAATTTAATAATTTTATTGATAAGTGAATATACATCTTTGAGCTGGCTCAGTATGGAATTATCATTTTCGCCAAGCAGTCCGCACGAGTTATCCAGACTGTTTTTTATTTCTTCGGCATGATTCAGGGTTTCCAGTTCCTGTTCCAGTTCATCCTGCTCATTATCCTTTAATTTGGCAACATCCAGCTGATCATGCTGAAACTGGTAGTAATCAAGGTCAGCCTGCGATTGTCTGGATTTTTCCTGTAATTCATGATATTCCTTTAATAGCTTCCTGTAAAAGTTATATACTTCCTGGTATTGTTTAAGCAATTCCCCGGATTGTGAGTAACAGTCAATAACTTTTAACTGGAACTGGCTGTTGCCAAGATTCAGATTCTGATGCTGGGAGTGTATGTCAATGAATCTGATTCCTGTTTCACTTAGCATATTCAGATTTACTGGAGAGTCATTGATAAATGCCCTGGATTTACCGTTTGGTGAAATCTCTCTTCTGAGAATAGTAAAATCTTCATAATCTATATCATTTTCAATAAAAAAATTTTGAAAACCATAATCTCTTATATCAAATGTCCCTTCAACGATACATTTTCTTTTTTTGTCTTTAAGAATTGAAGTGTCTGCCCTCTTTCCGAGAATTAAAGAAAGGGCTCCCATCAATATGGATTTTCCTGCACCGGTTTCACCGGTAATTATTGACAGCCCCCTGTTAAAATTTATTTCCAGGCTGCTTATTATTGCATAGTTCTCTATTGATAAAGACTGAATCATTAAATATTACGTAATATAACAGGGCAGGTTAAAATTACGCAAAAAGTATAATTTTAAATTAAAATAAGATTATTTAATATTAAAAGCTTTTCAACAGGATATTAAACAAACCTTCACATGTTACTTTAGTATAGCCTCGTATTTGTTTGTATTTGCAGGGTCAATTTCGTTGAGAAGCGTGAAAACGCGGGTTTTTTCATCCTGGAATGATTCCTTGAAAATATTTACAAGCTCGTCTGATTTTGCATCGAAGATAACCTGTAGAAAATGCATGAACGGATCAGGTTTATTTCTGTATACCTGTTGCAGCAATTTTAAGCTTTCCGCTATTTCAGCCCTGGCTTCATTCAGCTTTTCATACATCATATCGAGTCCGAGCCGGTGATACCTGTAAATAAATTCCCTGACCGGACTGAAATCTTCGTTTAATATATTATTAATAAGCCAGTACCTGTTTTTGCGGCTCTGGCTGTCAACTGATTTCCATCCTTTTTCTGAGGCATTCTGGGCATTGTTTACTATCTTTTCGGCTTTCTGGAAAAATTCCGTGCCTCCTTCATACGAAAACGAATCGTAGTCCAGTCCCAGTATTATATAGGCATAATATGCCAGAATTGATGTAAGGTTTAAAATATGTGTATTCTCACTGAATTGCAGGGGCTGGTATTCGACATATGTAAAATGCAGGTCATTATCAACATAATTAAACAGTACGGTATTTAAAGAGCTGTTATATACCGGGCGGCGCACCTGGATTTGCAGGGTGCCCTTAAACTCATCATCTCCAATTTGTTCCTGCAGGTTAAATAACATGTTGCACTCTATCCTTTCTTCCAGCTCAAATACATTGGAAGTCCAGGCAGTATTATTCATGAACTCATATATTGCCCCCTGCATTGTTTGAAATACCTGTTTATTTGTCCCCTGGATCTGCTGGGTGACTATCTGAACATTGCAGTTAAGTTCCTGCGAGCATATATTCAGGCTGCAAAGGAATATCAAAACTACCAGGATGGTCTTTGCCATAATTTAATTATATTATTTCTGCTATTTTATCAACAATATCTTTAGCAACGTCTTTTTTATGCTTTAACTTAAAATTAGCTATTTTATTGTTTTTATCTATTATTGAGATTTTGTTCGTATCATGCTGAAAACCGACTCCCCTGGTTTTAATGGAGTTCAGGACGATAAAATCGAAGTTTTTCTTTCTGAGTTTTATCCGTGCATTTTCAAGTTCATTATCCACTTCGAGGGCAAAGCCGACAAGAAACTGGTTTTTGTTCTTCCGTTTCCCCAGCTCGCCGGCAATATCGACGGTAGGTTCAAGCTTTATTACCAGGTCTTTTTCAGAGCTTTTAATTTTTTTTGGTGATACATTTTTTGGCTTATAATCGGCTACGGCAGCTGCAAGAATTGCCCCGTGCATGTCACTGAACCTGCTCAGGGTCTGTTTATACATGTCGTCAGCGTTAATAACATTAATAATTTCGATGTCAGGATGATTTACTGAAAGGTTAACCGGACCGCTGATCAATGTTACTTTCACACCGGAATTTGCGAGCTCTTCAGCCAGGGCATAGCCCATTTTCCCGGATGAATAATTGCTGATATATCTTACGGGATCAATATTTTCGATAGTCGGACCCGCGGTTACAAGTATTCTTTTTTTAATCAGCCTGTCGCGGAGTTTTTTTTTTAGTGTATTGTCTTTAAAATACTTTTTAAGGTCACTGACTATGGCGGCAGGCTCTTCCATCCTTCCCTTACCTTCCAGTCCGCTTGCCAGTTCACCCGCAGCAGCTTCAAAAACAATATTCCCGACCGACTTCAGGGTTTGAATGTTTATTTTTGTGGCCTTATGATTATACATATCCCTATCCATTGCCGGTGCAATGAATACCGGACATCTGGCAGCGAGGTAAGTTGTTAGCAGAAGATTATCTGCAATCCCGTTAGCCATCTTCCCTATAGTATTTGCTGTTGCCGGTGCAATCACCATGGCATCTGCCCACAGGCTCAATTTGACATGATTATTCCATTCCCCGTTTTCAGGATTGAAGAAGTCAGCCATAACAGGATTCCTGGAAAGAGCAGCTAAAGTTAAGGGTGTGATAAACTCCCTTGCCAGTCCGGTCATTATCACTTTTACTTCTGCTCCTTCTTTTACAAGCAGCCTGATAAGGATGGCAGCTTTGTATGCTGCTATGCTGCCGGTTACTCCAAGGATTATCTTTTTACCTTTTAACATCAGGCTTCTTCATTTTCAACTCTTCTGATATATATTTTCTCATTCTCATATTCATCCAGTGCAATAAGTGTCTGCTTTGGCATACGCTCATAAAACTTGGAAATCTCTATTTGTTCACGATTCTCAAATACCTCTTCAAGATTATCTGTATAATAGGCAAATTCCTCAAGTTTGCGGTTCAGCTCTTCTTTAATTTCTATACCTATCTGGTTTGCTCTTTTGGCACAAATTATAACGGTTTCATATATGTTGCCCGTGTCCTTCTCCAGCTGGTCCAGGTTTCTGGTGACAGTTGTTGCAGATGCTTTTGTCTTTTTATAATCCATCTTCCGTTTGATTTAAATCGTTATCTACTTTTAATATTTTTGAAGTATTTTCGTACATTTTGTCCGCTTCCTTCCTGTACTTGCTATCAGGAAACTCTGTAATAAATGAGTAATATTCGTCTACGGATGCCTGATATCTTTCCTTTTTTTTCTTTTCAATGCTGTTGTAGGCCAATAAATAACTTGACTTAAGAATTAAAAACATAATATCTTCCCTGAATTTACTATCGGGAAATTCACCCAGACTTGTATTCAGGGCTACAATAGATGCTTTATAGTCTTCCAGGTCAAAATATAACCGGGCACTCATAAATGACTTCTCGACAAGTTTTTCTCTCAGCTCAGTTATTATATTTTTACATTCTTCAACTCTCTGACTGCCAGGATATTTAATTATAAACAATTGAAGCGATTGAATAGCCTGAATTGTATTTGCCTGGTCCAGACTTGGCCTTGGTGATGTTTTGTAATAACAAATTGCTTTATAGTAGCTTGCATCTTCTGCAAATTTGCTGTTGCCATATGTTTTTACAAAAGTTTCAAAATAATGTGTGGCAAGAATAAAATCATTCTGGTTAAAATAACTCATTGCCTGGTAAAAATACACGGAATCAGCCTTATTGGTGCCCCTGAAAATTGATGAAATCTGGTCGAACAGTGTTGAAGCCCGTATATATTCACCTTTGTTATAATATTCAAATGCTTTTTTATATTTAAGGTTATAATCACTACTCTTCAGTAATCTTTCATATCTTGAACAGGAAAAAATCAGGAGAGCCAGTAATGATGTAATTACAATGTTTTTACTCATATTTTAAAATATCGCGCAAAATTACAATTTTTATTTAAATAAAATGCAAATTATTAAGTGATAAATATGTAACGTTATTCATTGAAAATTTATTTTCAGAATTATTATATGAATAGTTTATTAAGTTTGTCTTAATTTCAAAAAAAATTACATTTGTGCTGAAAATTAAAAACGATAAAAATTAATAACATTAAAAACCAATAACTGTGGACATATTTGATAAAATTTCCCGGAATAAAGGGCCTCTTGGTCAGTATCAGCAAGTAGGCCACGGATATTTTATATATCCAAAACTGGAAGGTGAACTGGGAGCACGAATGAATTTCAGAGGCAAGGAAGTACTGGTATGGAGTTTAAATAACTACATAGGACTGGCAAATCATCCTGAGGTCAGGAAAGCCGATGCCGAAGCAGCAAAAGAGTGGGGTATGGCCTATCCTATGGGCTCCAGATTGTTGACCGGACAAACAAGTAAGCATGAGGAGCTGGAAAGGCAGCTTGCGGAATTTGTAAGCAAGGAAGATGCATTTCTTCTCAATTACGGATATCAGGGTGTTATATCAATTATTGATTCGCTCCTGGGCAGGAATGATGTAGTGGTATATGATTCTGAGGCTCATGCCTGTATTTTCGACGGTGTGCGTCTTCACCTTGGAAAGAGATTTATGTTTCTCCATAATAATATTGATAATTGTGAAAAGCAGCTGGGGAGAGCTGCCAAGCTTGTTGATCAGACGGGTGGCGGAATCCTGGTTGTTACTGAGGGAGTGTATGGTATGGCGGGTGATTTGGCAAAGCTTGATAAAATAACTGCACTGAAGAAAAAATTTAATTTCAGGATCCTGGTTGACGATGCTCACGGTTTCGGAACCATGGGCAAAACAGGGGCCGGCACCGGTGAACACTTCGGCGTGCAGGACGAAATTGATCTTTATTTTTCAACCTTTGCAAAGTCAATGGCAGGTATAGGGGCTTTTGTTGCAGGTAATGAAGATATTATAAATTATCTGAGGTATAATATGCGTTCACAGGTATTTGCAAAAGCATTACCTATGCCGATGGTTGTTGGGGCCATAAAACGTTTGGAATTGCTTAAGGCACAGCCCCAGTTAAGGGAAAATCTCTGGAAAATTGTAAAAGCCCTTCAGAGCGGACTAAAAGAAAAAGGATTTAACCTGGGAAATACTGAATCGCCGGTGACCCCCGTATTTCTTTCAGGTTCAGTTGTTGAAGCCAGTAATATGGTTATTGATCTGAGGGAGAATTACAGGATATTCTGCTCAATTGTACTATATCCGGTGGTCCCCAAGGATGTTATAATGCTGAGGATTATTCCTACGGCTGTCCATACCCTTAAAGATGTAGAGGAGACTATCAGGGCATTCGGAGAGGTTTATGAAAAACTGGTAGCCGGAAGTTATAAATCTGATAAGGTAGGGTCATTCCTTAAGTAGAGGCTGACAAGTACCTTTCGGCGTCGATAGCTGCCCGGCATCCTGAGCCTGCAGCTGTCACTGCCTGCCTGTATACAGGATCCTGGATATCTCCACACGCAAAAATGCCGGGGATTTTAGTTTTTGACGAGCCCGGAAGAGTTTTAATATAGCCCGTTTCATCGGTTTCAATATAGCCTTTAAACAATTGGGAGTTTGGGACATGGCCTATAGCAAGGAAAAATCCATCAATCCTTATCACTTCTTCTTTTTCATCAGGCTGCCCCTTTCTTTTTATGAGCACTGCTTCCTCCAGAAGATCTTTGCCACGCAGCTCCCTTGTGTTCCTTTCAAACAATATTTCAATATTCGGCGTGTTCGATACTCTTTCCTGCATGATTTTGCTGGCTCTCATATAATTCTTCCTGATGATCATGTACACCTTATTACATAAACCTGCCAGATATAATGCCTCTTCGCATGCCGAATCACCCCCTCCGACGACTGCAACATCTTTACCTCTATAAAAAAAGCCATCGCAGGTTGCGCAAGCCGACACCCCCGAACCCCTGAATTTTTTTTCCGATTCCAGTCCCAGGTAGCGGGCTGTTGCCCCCGTGGCAATAATCAGAGTGTCGGTTTGAAGAACATGGTTGCTGTCAATTGTGACCTTATAGGGAGCAGATGACAGATCAACCCCGGTAGCAATTCCCCGGCGGCAATCGGCACCAAATCTTTCTGCCTGCTTCTTAAAATCCTCCATCATCTTTGGTCCGGTTACGCCCTCAGGGTAGCCGGGATAATTTTCCACTTCGGTCGTTGTCGTCAGCTGTCCCCCAGGCTCCAATCCTTCATACAAAACGGGTCTCAGATTTGCCCTTGCTGCATAAATGGCAGCAGTGTAACCTGCAGGACCCGAACCTATAATTAAACATCTTACTCTTTCGGCCCCCGTCATAGAATTTATTTCTTTTTTATCATTTTCAAGATTTTCAATTGGTTTAAAAAGGCTCATATTATTACTCTTTTTATGCTTATTAAGACTATAAATATAATTAATAATAGTAAACAAAAATAAATTATATTTGATTAAACAAACACCTAAAATAATAATGGAATTTAAGGACCTGATAAAAAAGAACAGGAGCTACCGCAGGTTTAAACAGGATTATAAGCTTGATTTAGATACCCTGAAAGAGCTTGTGGATTTTGCAAGGTTATCGGCATCAAGCGCTAATATTCAGGGATTAAAATTTCTCCTGTCAGTTGACGGGCAGAAAAATTCAAGGATATTTAAACACCTTAAGTGGGCATATTATCTGAAAGACTGGGATGGTCCGGGGGAAGGGGAGAGGCCAGGGGGTTATATAATTATCCTGGGAGATACGGAAATACACTCTACTATTGAAGTAGATGTAGGCATTGCTGCTCAAAGCATACTTCTCGGTGCTGTGGAAAAGGGCCTTGGCGGGTGTATGATCGGTTCCCTGGACAGACCGGGTTTAAGAAAGGATCTGAAAATTCCAATGCAGTACCAGATTCCACTGGTAATAGCGCTGGGCAAGCCAAATGAACAAATAATACTGGAAGAGGTTAATGATACAGGAAACATACAGTACTGGAGGGATGAAAATGATATCCATCATGTACCGAAAAGAAGTATGGATGAGATAGTTATTTGCTGACGGCAAATATTAGTCAATAACATTTCTTATGGTCACAAGCCTGTGCGTATAAGCATCCCGTTCTTCAACAAATATCCCTTTTTCATCAATCATGTCTGTTCTTACCCTGCCCGAGGCATGAATAATCTTGTCCTGCGCAAGCAATATGCCTGCATGGGTGATTTCAACCGGACTGCCTTTTGTGAAGAATGCAAGATCGCCTTTTTTTGAATGCTTAAGGTCTGCAACAGCTTTGCCACACTCAGCCTGCTGATACGAATTCCTGGGGAGCTTGATTCCGCATATCTTGAATGCTATCTGTGTTAATCCTGAACAGTCAATTCCCCATGGTGAACGGCCTCCCCACAGGTAAGGAGAATTATAATACAATAACGCAATATTCTCAATTTCCTGTCTGATATTTTTAATACCGGGGCAATGAAGCTTTTCAGATATCCTGAATTCCCTGCCTTCAATTGCAAATTTGCCTGAGTATTTATCAAAAAATGGTATGGTGCTGCCTGCAAAAACCGGTTGAACGGAGTTGTCAGCCAGTATTATATCTATTGTTTTCTGCCTGATAGTTAAAAAAGCTCCGGAAGCCATCAAGTTGTATGTATCCTCGTTGATCTCAGTGATCATTATTTCATCTGCCCATCCCTGGTGATTATCAAATAATGATTCAATTAAAATCCAGTTGTTTTTCATCTCCAGTATTCTGAAACACTCTCCGAATAGCAGCTGGCTGGTCATCTCACTCTTCTCGCTGCTTTCTTTTCTTACAGGTATGATGCTTAAAAGGGCTATTCCGTATTCCATTGCCAGTAAATCAGGAATTTTATGATAGCGAAAAAATGAACTTATATAAATATTTACTGTTTATCAAATAAATAAGCCTAAATTTTTATTTATTTTGTACAGTGTTAGCTTTTTTTTTCGATATTAAAAGATTGAAATTAGAACAATTTTATCAGATTATAAATTAAATATTCAAATATTCATTCAATGAGTAGGTTTTTTAAATATATAAGAGAAAACATAAGATTAATAACTGTTGTTTTTCTATTCATTATCAGTGCATTAATAATAGTCTATTTATTCCCGAGACAGGGTAAATTCAAATATGAATTCAGGAAGATGGAGGTTTGGAAACATGATGACCTGAAAGCTCCTTTTGACTTCCCTGTTTATAAATCAGAATCGAGGCTTGCCAAGGAAAGAGACTCGGTTATGAGGTTTTTTAAGCCTTATTTTACATTCGACGCATACATAGTTACCGATCAACTGGAAAAATTTGAAGAAACATTTGACAGAAGGTGGTCAGAATATACTATAAATGAGTTCGGAATTAAAGGTGAGAAAGAATACCTCAACAGTGGAAAGTTCAACAGCTTAATTGAAATGGGCGTGCAAATAAGGGATTATTTATCAGGGCAGCTGCAAAAAATTTATTTAAAAGGTATAATTGAAATAGGTGATTTGGAGGAAAAGCTCAAAAGGGATATAACTTCTGTATATGTTATAAAAGGGAACATAAGTGAGGAAATAGAGCTTGAGGATATTTTTACAACCAGGTCGGCATACGAATATATGAAAATGAGTCTGAACCAGTATTTGACTGATAACAATACATATTATACTAAAAGGTACCGTGGTTTTTTTAAGCAATTTGACCTTAATAGCTTTATAAAGGTAAATGTCAACTATGATGAAAGTAAGTCAATGCGGGCACAGAAGGAGATTATTGACAAAATATCACTGACCCGCGGTATGATACAGAAGGGGCAGCTCATAATTTCAAACGGGGAAGTTGTTACAAATGAAAAACTCAGAATTTTGGAGTCACTGAAAGTCGAATATGAACAGCAGCTAGGTTTTGTGACAAATCAACTGGTCAAGCTTGGCAAACTTATCCTGGTTTCTCTGTCAATGCTGGTCATATTCTTATTCCTTTATAACTTCAGGAAAGAAGTATTAAGTGATAGTCTGAGGACCGGATTTATATTATTTCTTTTTATCTTAATCATTCTCATAGCGAGCTTAATAACAAGACTTAATCTTATAAATATCTATGTTATTCCGTTTGTGATTTTGCCAATTATTTTGAAGACATTCTATGACGCACGCCTGGCTTTATTTATTCATTTTATAGCGATATTGTTAATAGGCTTTTTTGCCCCCAATAGTTTTGAGTTTGTATTTTTGAACTCTATAGCGGGTATGGTAGCAATTTTCAGCCTGACAAATCTTTACAGGAGGTCAAAGCTGGTTATTACGGCACTGTTGGTCTTTATCACATATTGCGCACTCTATTTTGGTATCATGATTGTGAAGGAGGGGAATGTTGCAAATATGACCACCGAAGATCTTACAAGCTTTGCCTGGTTCGGTATAAATGGAATACTGATTCTTATAGCTTATCCTTTAATGTATGTTTTCGAAAAGACTTTCGGATTTCTTTCCGATGCCACCTTGTTTGAATTATCCGACACCAACCAGCCTTTATTAAGAAAACTGGCAGAGACAGCACCTGGTACTTTTCAGCACTCCCTGCAGGTTGCAAATTTAGCGGAGGAGGCAACAATCAAGATCGGCGGTAATCCTTTACTGGTACGGACAGCAGCTCTGTATCATGATATAGGGAAGATGACCAATCCTATATACTACATTGAAAATCAATCTTCTGATATTAATCCTCATGATAATTTAGAGTTTGAAGAGAGTGCTAAAATAATTATACGCCATGTTGAAAACGGATTGGAAATTGCGAGGAAGAACAAATTGCCCCAGGCTATTATCGATTTTATAAGGACTCATCACGGCACAACCACAGTACAGTATTTCTACCGGTCATATATAAAAAAATATCCCGAGGAAGAAGTGGATGTCAGGAAGTTTTCATATCCGGGGCCAAAGCCTTTTTCAAAAGAAACAGCAATAATGATGATGGCTGATGCAGTTGAAGCTGCATCCAGGAGTCTGAAAACAATTAATGAGAAAACACTTGAAAAGACTGTGGAAAATATTATCAGTTATCAGCAAAAGGAAGAACAGTACAATAATGCGAATATTACATTCAGAGATATTACAACTATTAAAGAGGTATTCACAAAAAGACTCAAAAATATATATCACGCAAGAATTGTATATCCCACTTAGCAGGCAAAGTTGATCCTGTTTTATCTGAGATCAATTATTTCAGCTTTTCTGTGTTTTGAGCCGTCGAATATAAACACCGAATCGTCAATGTTTTCATCCGTAATATAATTGCCAAGAGATATACTATAATCAATCCCGTCTTTACCAACAAGCTTTATACCGGATAGAAGGTTTTTGTCAGCATCAATATATAATATAATTCTGGAATACGGCTGGTCCAGATTTTTTGGAAACATGTGAATCTCATGCATCTTAACGTTGTCAGCCATTATTTCCCCGTCGTACCTGTATTTTAAATCCCTGTTATAGGAATCAAATATTTTTGCCGGGTTGCTAAGGAAATTTTCATCAAGGGTGTCAGGTTCTGATATTACAACCTCCTGGTTTTCTTCCGTATAGGTCCACATTGTCTTGCCGTCATAATATATTGTTGATTCAGTGGATTCGAGTTTATATTTGTTTTTCTTAATAATTATATGCCCCTTGCTTTCTGATTTCAGATCTTCTTTACGGTCTTCAATTATCAGTTCATAGTCAGCCTGAACCGATTTATACGATTTTGATTTTTCCGCCACCCTGTCGAGTATATCCCGGGCTGCCGGATCCTGCTGGCACAGTGAATATTTTGTGAATAGCAGTATAATTAGTACCAGGACATACTTTTGCATAAAGAACAATTATTTATTATCAAGAGAGTTCAAAAACTGTTCCAAAGAATATTCGTCAGAGAACAGAACCTGCCGGGCTTTGCTACCCTCAAACGGTCCCACTATGCCTGCTGCCTCGAGCTGGTCGATGATACGCCCTGCACGGTTATAACCTATAGAAAATTTTCTTTGTATCAACGACGTTGAACCCTGCTGATGAATGACCACAAGTCTTGCTGCCTCGTTAAAAAGACTGTCACGTTTTGATAAATCAACGTCAGCAGTTTCAAGTGTACTTTCTTCAACATATTCAGGTAAGTACATAGCTGTTGTAAAACCTTGCTGAGAACCGATATATTCGGTAATCTTTTCAATCTCGGGTATGTCAATAAATGCACATTGCAGCCTTATCATATCATTTCCCTGGGCAAATAGCATATCGCCTCTTCCAACAAGCTGATTGGCTCCCGGACTGTCAAGTATTGTTCTTGAATCAATCATGGATGTTACCCTGAAGGCCATTCTTGCCGGGAAATTGGCTTTAATAATTCCTGTGATTATATTTGTTGTGGGCCTTTGGGTGGCTATAACCAGGTGAATCCCTATGGCTCTCGCCAGCTGGGCCAGCCGGGCCAGGGGCATTTCCACTTCCTTTCCCGCTATCATTATCAGATCAGCAAACTCATCTATTATTACCACAATATATGGCATATAGCGGTGTCCCTTTTCAGGATTCAGCGTACGTTTTATAAATTTTTGATTATATTCTTTAATATTCCTTACCTGGGCCTTTTTTAGCAGATCATATCGCTGATCCATTTCAATAGTCAGCGAGTTTAGTGTATAGATCACATTCTGTGTACCGTTAATTATAGCATCTTCGATATCAGGAACTTTGGCAAGGTAATGTTTTTCAATTCTTGAGTATAAAGTAAGCTCAACTTTCTTAGGGTCAATCAGGACAAGTTTTAGTTTTGCCGGGTGATTCTTGAACAGCAGGGAAGCAATTATTGTGTTCAGCCCCACTGACTTTCCTTGTCCGGTTGCCCCGGCCACCAGCAAATGGGGCATCTTTGTCAGGTCAAAGATATAGGTTTCATTAGATATTGTCTTGCCTAGAGCAATAGTTAAATCAAAATCAGATTCCTGGAATTTTCTTGAACTTAAGATAGACCGTATAGACACTATCTCCGGATTTTGATTCGGAACCTCTATTCCAATAGTACCCCTGCCAGGTATGGGAGCTATAATTCTTATACCCAGTGCGGCGAGATTTAATGCGATATCATCTTCAAGACTCGTAATCCTTGAGATACGGACACCCGGAGCAGGAACTATCTCGTACAAAGTTACTGCAGGCCCTATCGTTGCCTTAATTTTATTAATTTTTATTTTGTAGTGAGCCAGGGTTTCAACAATCTTATTCTTATTGCTTATAAGCTCTTCGTTTGTAACATTTGAGTCGCGGCTCTCATATTTTTCCAGCAGATCCAGCGAGGGGAGCTTGAAGCTGCTAAGCTCCAGTGTAGGGTCATAATCCTCCAGTTCTTCAATATTTATAAGATTGTCGGGTTCATCTTTGTAATTTTCACTTTCTTCGGTTATAGTCTTATTCTCTTCGTGTACACCGGTTATTTTATCTGTTGCATTATCATTATCAGCGGATTCTCTCAGGGGAAATTCCGTCTCGAAAACCAGGTCTTCGGATTTGTTGCCGGTATCGAGCTCTATTTCCACCGAACCTGTATTATTTTCTTCTGCTTTTGCTGAAGAAATATTTAAGACTTTCTTCAGTATATAATTAAAAAAAGACTTTAACAGTCCGAATGAGTTTTTAAATGAGAAAATAATAAGTGCAAAAGTGGCTATAAGAAGCAGAAATGCAGTACCCAATTTGCCGATGAATCCGATAAGCCATCCACTTACATAAGACCCGTGGCCACCTCCCAGACCATACCTGAATAATACAAACTGGCCTTCTGAAGTGTCATACTCTTTAAATATAAATGCAAGCCATACTGAAAGAATAATTGTTCCTATAAGTGTAATCCTGATTGTTTTTCCCAGGGGCAGCACTTTTATGTTTAATAGTGACAGGCCCAGGATAAGAATCATAAAAGGAATTGAGAATGAAACAATGCCGAACCATCTTTCGATAAGCAGGGTGGCGAGACATGCCCCGACCTTGCCAGCCCAGTTATAGACCGTTCCGCCTGAAAATACTTCGCCGCACTTAAATTCTGAATCTTTTGTCCATGTAAAGAGATAGGAAATCAATGAAAGAAAAATCAGGATTGAAAAACACGTGATTATTAATCCGACAGTAAATCCGAATCTTTCATCTTTCAAAAAAGAACCTATTGCCCTCTTTTTTGCATTATTGCTGTCCGGATTTTTTTTTCTGCCCATTGATAAATTTTAAAGCATTATAAATATGCCTTAAAATTAATAAGTGTTTGATTCAAATTAAAATAATAAAAGAATTTATTACTAAAGTTAATAACAGGCAGCGGTTAATAAGTTATCGGGCAGTTATTCCATGAGCCGCTTAATGATATAAGTCATCTGTTCCCTGGTAACTTCACGGTAATTATCAGGCACAGTGAATTCCTTGATTTTATTATTCTGAATCGGCACAAATTTTTCTGCGGTAAACTGCATCTTTAAATAAGCAAGCTTGAGCTGGAATTCCATTAATACACCATCAATCTGGTAGTAGGGATTGGTAGAATTCGGTTTTGCTATTGATATTTCATTAGTATAATAAACATCAAATGTATCATTTTGTCCGGGTAATGTAACAATCGCTTTTTTGCATTTAAAACCTGCTATTTCTTTTATTTCATCAGTATATTCAATTTCCATATCAGGATTTTCATCGAAGCAGCACATTGACTCACCTTTCTTACCTTTAAACAGGTATTTTTTATTCAGGACTTCCAGTAAGGTAACGCACTTTTTATGCCTGAAATTTGTATGGTTACTAAGTTTAAAAAACCCCATAAAGCCTTCTATTGTGTTGGTAGAATAGTTGGGGCTAAATTCCAGCTTCATCTTTTTTGGCAGTAAGCTTGGCGATATCTCCGTCAGTTCATTTTCGAGGTAATTTATTTTATATTCAATAAGACCGTTACTGTACTTGTCTTCATAATCGCCTCTTTTACATGTAGTCAGGATTAACAAAAAAGGTACTGCCACCAGCAAATATTTCATTTTTTTATTTTAGGGAGGTTAAATAATTTTCGAAAATATACGTTTAATTAATCTGTTTGTTAGGTTCTTTCTTTATTGTTTTGATGATATTATAAAATCATAATACCAATCATATAATTAACTTGATTAAGAAAAATCTAATATAACATTTTTTTAAAAATTAATCATAAAATGAAAATATGTATAAATATTCACAAAGTCTATTTAATATCATTACAATAGTTAACAAATATTCCGTATATTTGATGTTTATTCAAGTCTTGAATAACAGAACAGTTTGTAAATGCCAGCTTTATTAAATTACATGTAACGAATCAATAAAATATTATATTTATAAATTCAAAATAAATATTTATACAAATGGCAATTAATTTGAAAAAAAGAAATTTTGTAAAACTCCTTGATTTTTCGCAGGATGAAATTAAATTCTTACTGGAATTATCAGCAAAATTAAAGAAAGCAAAATATGAAGGTAAAGAGAAGCAATTTCTCAAAGGCAAAAACATTGCGTTAATTTTTGAAAAAACATCAACAAGAACAAGGTGCGCTTTTGAAGTGGCGGCCTTTGATCAGGGAGCAAATGTCACATATCTTGATAGCGGAGGATCCCAGATAGGACATAAGGAATCAATGAAAGATACGGCTAGGGTACTGGGAAGAATGTATGACGGCATTGAGTACAGGGGATTCAGCCAGGATACAGTTGAAGAACTTGCAAGATATGCAGGAGTACCGGTATGGAACGGACTTACGGATGAATTTCATCCTACACAGGTACTGGCAGATTTTTTTACTATGATGGAGCATACTGATAAACCTCTGAGCAAAATAAAATTCTGTTATCTCGGTGATTCAAGGAATAACATGGGAAATTCCCTGATGGCGGGAGCTGCAATAATGGGAATGGATTTCAGGGCGGCTGCACCTGTACAGTGTTATCCTAAAAAGGAACTGGTGGAAAAATGTAATGATATAGCTGATAAATCAGGAGCAGCAATATATATTACTGATAAAATTGAAAACGCTGTAAAGGATGTTGATTTTCTATACACGGATGTATGGGTTTCCATGGGAGAACCATCCTCAGCCTGGGCAGAAAGAATAAAATTATTAAAGGCTTTTCAGGTTAATAGGGATGTTATAAAAATGACAGGAAATCCGAAAGTAAAATTTCTGCATTGTCTCCCTGCCTTCCATAACAGGGAAACAAAAGTGGGAGAAGAGATGTACCGGAAATACGGATTGGATTCAATGGAGGTCACAGAGGAAGTATTTGAGTCTGATAAGTCTGTAGTATTTGATGAGGCCGAGAACCGCATTCATACCATTAAGGCTGTTATGGTAGCAACATTAAGTGAAATATAGGATTATTAACAGCATAATTGGTTAAAACAGATTCTATTAAGCTGAATACAGTCAGTTAAAAAAATATTTTTTTGTCGTTTTAAAATTGCTTTTTAAAAAAAATATTTGTTAACTTGTATGTATTATTTTACTAATCTCAACAATTCGCATTATGACTATTTATGTTGGTAACATTAACTACTCACTGGGAGAAGCTGAAATTCAAAAAATATTCGAGGTTTTAGGTGCAGTTGAAACTGTAAAGATAATAAGAGACAAAAGAACAGGAAGATCAAAGGGATTTGCATTTATTGAAATGCCTGACAAAAAGGAGGCTATGGAGGCGATTAAGACCCTTGATGGCAAAGAAGTTGCCGGCAGAAACCTCAGGGTTTTAAAAGCTCATTCCACAAAGAAAATCAAAGAAAAGGTCTGAAGATTATTGAATTGGAAGGTTATTATTCCGCTTATCGGGAGTATTTTTCAGTTATAAATTATAACGAGGTATTATTTTGATTTAATTTTCACATATAGCTGGAAATTCTGTGTTACCATGAACGAAGGCATATTGTTAAAATGCGTGTCACGATAAAAATCTGAACCACATCCCAGTTGCAGGGCAGTATCAAGCAAGATATTTTTCCTGTGTCCTTTTGAATTCATCCAGTTTTCTACTACCGATTCGGCGAGGGACAGATAAGTGTGGGGAGGTATTAACTCACCTTCCATCTTGTAGCTGAACTGTCCGTCACCCCTTATAAATACGTTAGTTCCCGATTCATAAGTTAACCCGTGGCAGGTGGCAATATTCTCAGCAAGGTACGGATTTAGTATTCCTGCCAGGGCAGCCCTGTCATTGGGAGTTTCTTTCTTTTTATCAACAGGATTAAAATGGCTGAAAAAAGAATCCCTGTTCATATCTCTTGAATGCATAATGGCAACTTTTTCCAGTTCCGGCGCATACTCAAGAAACGACAGATTTCTTTTGGCTCTTTCTTCATTTGTGACAAAGAATATTGCGGCGTGCAGCCTCGGATAATCAATATTTTCAAAGTTTATCTTTTCTTGAAATAATGGTTCCTTTCTGAAATTCTTAAGACTTAAATCAGAGTAATAATTTTTATTTTGTGATGCCTGTGGAAATAAATTTCCGGAAACAGACAATATAATTATAAGGGAAATGACAACCGGTTTCATAAAATGCCGCCAATTATAATATTATACCGAGAGCAATAGAGATATCAATAGTCATTCACGACATAACAGTGTGCCAGATTTCCATAATGAAAAAAACAGTAATAATAACCGAAACGGTGAGCTTCATTAATGTTCCGGCGATAAATCCTATAAATGTCCCGAATGCCGCCTTAAATGCCCTGTCTGTATCTTTTCCCGCAATTAATTCACCGACAAGCGCTCCGCAGAAGGGGCCTCCCAGAATTCCTATAATGCCAAAGGGCCCTAAAGGGAGAAAAAATATTCCTATGATTAAACCTATTATACTTCCCCATACACCTGCCCTCGATCCTCCGAATTTTTTAGCTCCCCATGCAGGGACAATGTAATCGAATAACTGGACAATTATTGCCAGGGCTCCTAAAATAAAAAGAGTGTTGACATTAAAATCAGCAAATTTTGTGAAATGCACAATAAGAAGTCCCGCATAGGCAACGGGGGGACCCGGAATAACAGGCAGAATGCAGCCAGCTATACCCAAAATGATAAATAAAATTGAAAATATAAGTAAGATATAGTCCAGCATAAGTCCGGAAATACTAACCCACGTTAAGAGAACCCCCGATTAAGAACGTTGCCGCAAAAGCAATAATGGCATATAATTCAGGGAACACCGCTAATATCATGGTTCTTCCGAAAACATTGTATCCCGCACCAATGGCTGCAATACCGTTGGCACATACTTGTCCCTGACGGATAGCAGAAAGCAAACCAACAAGACCCAGGGCAAATCCTGCCCCGAATACTGCCACACCATTAAATAATGTTATATCAGGAGTGATTACTCCATAAATATTGGCAAGTACAAAATAACCGGCAAATCCATAAAGGCCCTGGGTCCCGGGCAGAGCACTCAGCAACATATAACTTCCAAATGCTTCCTCGTTTTTCTTCAATGCACCAATTGTTGCATTTCCGGCTATGGTTACACCAATTGCACTTCCTGTACCTGCTAATCCAATCATTAGTCCCACTCCAATATAAGCCAAGATAATCGCTGTTGTCATAATTTTAATATTTTAGGTTTATTTATTAAATATTTACTGGTTTTTCTTAAAGGGTTTATATTCTTTACCGCCTCCGGCAAAACCGGCATTCTTGTAAAATTCAACAAAAGTTAAACGGAGCGGGTGCACGAATGCACCCAGAACTGACATAAAGATATTTATCGAATGACCAACGACAAGTATTAACAGAAATATAATCTGGCTGAGTATTATAGTATCGCCACTCATTTCTACAGCTAAATAATTAAATACATATCCCAGAATTGAACTTGAAATACCCAGGGCGAAAAGTCTGATATATGACAGGAGATCTCCAAATACACCGGTGGCCGTAAAATATACATCTCCCATACCTTTACCAATGTTTCCCAACACTCCTTTTCCGGGATTATTAAGAAATATTATCATTATTAAACTGGCACATAATACCATTAAGTAACTGTATTTCAAAATATCCGATCCGGCTTCAGATATTTTATTCAGTGCAATAAACACTACACTGCTTATAAGTAAAATAACCCAGCCAAGTGTTGACAGTGCATATCTGAATCCCAGCTGTTTTGTTATATTCAGTATTTTTACAAACATTCCGAAAATTATCTGTATTCCTCCGAGGATAATTGCAAAATAGAACATCTCCCTGGGATCAAGGAATATTTTTTTCAGGTTTGTCAGGAATGCTATATCGGCCTTTATTAAGTCGATTCCAAAGATGGTTCCTGAGAGCAGCCCGAAAACAATTGTCGAACCTCCCAGGATTTGTACCAGGGTAAGCAGGGGTTTTAAAGTACTCTTTGCCCGCAGCTTGATTATACTGGCAGCAACAATGAACAATAATCCGTATCCTGCATCACCAAGGCAGAATCCAAAAAACATCATGAAGAAAGGAGCAAAGAAAGGTGTCAGATCAAGCTCTTTATAGTCCGGCATGGAATAAAGCTTTGCAATAGGTTCGAATAACTTGGCAAATCTGCTGTTCCTTAACTTAATCGGAATTTTATCGTCGATACCAGGTTTTGAGGTAATGAAAAATATGCCTGATTTGTTAAGAAATAAGTTTATTTCTTCTACCTTATCCTCAGGCACCCATCCCTCAAGTAACATCAGCTTTTCATCCACCTGCTTTTCGGTGTTAAACACAACGTTTTCAAAATCAAAATGTTCCTGCAGCTTATCCCTGTCGGAAATAAGCAGGGGTATGTACTTTTCAGCATACATACCGAATATCTCCTCTGACTTTGTCAGAATTTCTTCTATCTCCTTCTGCTTTTTTAATAACCTGGAAAGTGATGTTTCAGGTAGTTTTATCTCTTCAGCATCAATATCGATATTTTCTTCGCCCTCCTGGACAATAACAAAATATATTTTCCCCCCGTATTGATTTATTTCTTCTATGCTGTATTTTGCTTTCCACTCATTATCGAATTTTTTAGCTGTACATATGAAAAACCTGATATTAAAGTCGTGTTCTTTTAATTTATTAATGTCTTCAGATGAGAAATCTCCCCATGGTTGAATCTGGGCAATTTCTTTTTTTAATGCAGATAGTTGCTGAGTATTAATTTCAACCTCAGATTGGATATTTTGAATTTCTTTCAAAATTTTCAGTCCGTCAGATGCTGATATTGAGCCTGATTTATTCTCTATCCCCCTTTTCTGCAGAAATTTTATAACTGAATTATATTGATTAATAAGGTCATACTGGTCCCTGAGTTTTTCATCTGCCAGTTCACCGGATTGTTTTTCAATAACATGCAATACTCCTGTTTTTTGAAGCTCGTTCAGAAATTCAGAATATTCCTTATGATAAACAAGGAATGAATATTTCTTCATAGGTATGATCATTGCATAAGTTCTATTTGCTGCTGCCTGTTTTTAACGATCTTCTGGGCAGATTTAGAGAGACATTCCTCATCCTCCATGAATCTTTTTATTTTTAATATTGCCTCTTCAAATCCGGGAATCTGCACTTTTTCATACAGGTTAACCTTTTGCGTTGTTTTTTTTCTGGCACGGTCAACAAGCTGCATTTTTCTGTTAAATACTTCTTTCTCGATAGCTATTGAAGCAATTTCCTTTATTAATGCCACACCGTCAAGATACCATTTGGGCTTATTAAAGATGCTGAATTTTTTAGTGTAGAAGTCAATTCCATCAAGGACAGGTGTCTTGACCCCTGCAATATTTTTAACCGATAATCTCACATTATCTATTCCTACGAGGCTTGCATCAAATTCCACCCATAATTTGTTCATATAATCATATTGTCTGATCTTTTCTTTAAGTTTTTGTTCCAGGCTGGTCATTTTATCCTTGGCTCTTTTTACCTCAACCCTGAGTGCCGACTCTTTGTTTTTGATAGTTGGCAGGGCCCTAACTCTCATGTTAAGCTGCTTATAAAGTTGCTGTAATGATGTTTTATTATATTGGAATTTTATTGCCATACTTATTCTTTTGGCCAGTATTTGTCTACCAGTTCCTTTTTTGCACCCACTTCTTCAGGCTTGAAATATTCTTTAAACAGAGACCATCCTGTGTTTAGCATTTCATCAATGTCAATGTTAACGTCAATAGCTAAAAGTTTTTCTGAATAGGCTTTTGCAAACTTAAGGCTTCGCTCATCATAGTCAGTCAGGTCAAATCCATTTTCAAGCTTGGTTTTTGCATTAGCCGCATCTGCATATAATCTTATTGCAGCATTCATAACCTGGGGATGATCTTCTCTCGTTTTTTTACCTATTACAAGTTGTTTCAACCGCGATAAACTTCTAAAGGGATCGACAATAACTTTTCCAATATCAGAGTCTCTTCTCAGAAACAGCTGCCCCTCGGTGATGTACCCTGTATTATCGGGAATAGCATGGGTTATGTCTCCTCCGGACAATGTTGTGACGGCAATAATGGTAATTGACCCTCCGTCAGGAAACTGAACCGCTTTTTCATAAATTTTTGCCAGGTCACTATAGAGTGAGCCGGGCATACTGTCTTTGGATGGTATCTGGTCCATGCGGTTTGATACTATACTTAATGCGTCGGCATACAGTGTCATATCAGTAAGAAGTACAACGACGCTCTGGTTTTTGTCAACGGCAAAATACTCTGCGGCAGTAAGTGCCATTTCCGGGACCAGTAACCTCTCCACAGGTGGATTTTCGGTGGTATTTACAAAGCTTATTATATGATCAAGGACTCCTGCGTTATCAAAGACATTCTTATAAAAAAGGTAATCATCATTGGTAAGTCCCATTCCTCCCAGGATTATTTTGTCTGCCTTTGCCCTTAATGCTACCATAGCCATAACCTGGTTATATGGCTGGTCAGGATCTGCAAAAAACGGTATTTTTTGTCCGGATACAAGGGTGTTATTCAGGTCTATACCTGCTATACCTGTTGCTATCAATTCTGAAGGCTGCTCTCTTCTTACCGGGTTCACTGAAGGTCCCCCTATTTCCCGTTCTTCACCTTCTATATCAGGACCTCCGTCAATAGGCATGCCATAAGCATTAAAAAACCTTCCTGCAAGGTCATCGCTAACCTTTAATGTAGCAGGCTTACCGAGGAATGTTACTTCTGCATTTGTAGGTATTCCTTCAGTGCCTGCATATACCTGCAAAGTAACAGTATCTTCAACGATCTTAACAACCTGGGCCAGTTTTCCGTTAACAATGGCCAACTCTTCATACCCTATTCCATGGGCCTGTAATGAACATGTTGCTTTGGTGATCTGATTGATTTTAGTATATATTTTCTGAAAAGCTCTGGTCTCCATTACGATACCTTTCGTTCGTCAATAATTTTCAATAGTTCTTTTTCATAATTCAGAAATTTCTCTGATTTAAATTCAGAGTAATTAATCTTTTTGTACTGGT
>CAZOLY010000034.1:4134-23147 GCA_964580815.1 uncultured Bacteroidales bacterium | reverse complement strand
ATGTCGTATAAACCATTCTGCTTGTATCACATACAACAGAATCAGTAATCTGTGTCTCTTCAAATGCCAGTACCCCACAGCCATCCATAGTATTCCAGGCTTCATCTTGAATCCCATTCCCGTCCATCATCCATACGGCCCTTTTTCTGATACTCTCATTTTCATCGCGATCTATAACATATACATCAAAGCCAACAGGCCTTCCTCCCCCCGGATCATATACAATTCCATTCCTGTCAGTTATTGTGCTCCATATAAGGGCATACTCAAAAACATAATCAGATCCATCAACCTTGTAGGCATAGCTATAATCCGGGCCTTGCGGTGACTGCCCGCTAAAATAATATTCGTCCTCACCTTCGGTAAATGCCGGTGCAAATTCATAATGGCCGTTCGGATATCCAGCGGGACCTTCTCCATCTTTCAGAATTTCATTAACATCCAGGAAAACATCAGGTTTATCAGACATCCAGTCTGCCTGATGGGGCTCACACCAGTGCGGACAAAAATAATCTTCTTCAACGGTTACAATAATAAAGAAAGCCGCATCATTCCATACTGCACGCCAGGTGGCTTTATCAAGCGTGGGTTTCTCAGCCTGAAATGGCTTGTCGATGTTAAATTCTTCATACATATACCATAAATTGTCGGTATAACCGTCAATAACGGGAGATATCCCTTCAGGTAACTTATAGATGGTGGCATCCTGACCTGCAATGCCTGCCATAACCAATATAGCTGCAATAAGAAATAATAGTCTTTTCATGATTATATATTATTTAAGTTTAAATTATCGCAGTTTAAATAATTTTGCCAGAAAACTGAGCCTGCTTTACAGCTTATGATCAGCCGATTCTGAACCGGGTTAATTTTTGGAGTTAAGGCTCAAACCCGAGATTGTAATCATAAAAATCATAGCTGAACCGAACACCATTGCACATGCAATGATAATTATTGTTTCTAAAAGTGTCTTTTCCTGGTCTATCCCGTATTTTATAGTATGTACCAAGGGATATAACAGTGTATAGAAGCCAACAAAAAGAAACATAAGATGAAAAACAACAAAGATAATTTTGCCGAATACCGTTGTTTTAAAGTCCATGTCTGCCTTTCTTGCGTGGTGTACTCTGTATGCCTTCTCCCTGGCAGTCCCGTATCTCAAATCCCTGTATCTGAAATTATCATACCTGTAATAGCTTCTGTAATACGGATTTGTCCTTGCCCTTTCACGGTAATAACTTACCCTCCTGCGGTACAATGCCTGGCATGTCCTGTATCTCTGGATAAACTCAAAGGCCTGCTTTGTTTTAATAAATTCCAGGTGGGCATCAGGGGAAGGATTGATATCGGGATGCAGCAGCTTGGCCTTTTGCCTGTATGCATGTTTTACATCTTCGAGGCTCGAATTAGGATTGACTCCCAGTATTTTACAATAAGCACTGTACATTTGGTACTATATACTATATAATATTCTGCCAATGCCTGAAAAATGCAAATAGAGATTTATTACTAAATATACAAAATATTATTGAGATAACGGATAAAGAACAATGTATAACTAATCACCAAAAATTAACAACAAATCACAATATACCTGACAGATAACACCTGATACCTTACAGCTCTATTCGCTATCGAACTGAAAATAATTCTTCGCATTGTTATAACAGATGTTTTCTACCATCTGGCCCAGCAGGTCCATATCATCAGGTATCAATCCGTTTTCAACGTCAGTCCCTATAAGGTTGCATAGTATCCTTCTGAAATATTCATGCCGTGCATAGGACAGTAAACTCCTCGAATCAGTCAGCATCCCGACGAAACGGCTTAAAAGGCCGAGGTTTGATAATGCATTCATTTGTCTTTCCATCCCGTCTTTCTGATCCATGAACCACCATCCCGAGCCAAACTGGATTTTTCCCGGGAATGTTCCATCCTGGAAATCACCTGCCATAGTAACTATAAGTTCATTATCAGCCGGATTAAGATTGTAAAGGATGGTCTTTGCCAGCTTGTTCTTCCTGTCAAGTTTATCCAGGAACCTCGATAAAGGAATAGCCGTTTCCCAGTCACCAATCGAATCAAAGCCTGTATCGGGACCGATTGAGTTAAGAAATCTCGTATTATTGTTTCGTAATGCACCAATATGAAATTGCTGGGTCCACCCTTTTTCGAAGTCCATCAGTCCCAGTTCATATAGCATTGATGATTTGAATTTTACGATTTCCATTGTAGTAAGTGAATTTCCACCGCGCACTTTATTAAATATTGATTTTATTTCAGGGCCATTATATTTTTCACAATACATGGTTTCAAGACCATGGTCAGAAAGCCGGCATCCCTGCTTATGAAAATATTTATGCCTTTTTTCAAGCACGGACAATAAATCTGTCAGCCGTATTATTTCCGTACCTGTAACTTCTGATAATTTATTCAGGTACTCATTATATGAAACCGGATTTTCAACGGCTATTGACTTATCGGGCCTCCATGCAGGCAGCACCTTTATTTCGAAGCCCTCTTTTCTTATATTTTTATGATGCTTAAGAGAATCCACAGGATCATCAGTTGTACATACCAGCTTTACATTATACTTTCTCATAATATTGCGAGCCGAGAATTCATTAGTCCCAAGCATGGCCGATGCTTCTTCATAAATTTCCCTGGCTGTGCGGGGACTAAGAATTTTGTTTATCCCGAAAGCGGTTTTAAGCTCCAGGTGGGTCCAGTGGTAAAGCGGATTTCTGATCGTATAGGGTACGGTCTCAGCCCATTTTTCAAACTTTTCATAATCATTTGCATCACCAGTGCAATATTTTTCATCTATCCCGTTTGTCCTCATTGCCCTCCACTTGTAATGATCCCCGTATAACCATATCTGCGTGAGATTGTCAAACCTAATATCACGGGCTATATCTTTCGGATTAAGATGGCAGTGATAATCGATAATCGGCATTTTTTTGGCATGCTCATGGTATAATATTTCCGAGGTCTTTGTTTGCAACAGGAAATTTTCGTCATTAAATTTTTTCATATCAGTACAGGTTTTATTTTGTCATATTTAAATTATTACAAAAATAAATTTTTATTAATAATAGTAACAAAATAAATGAATGCAGAAAAATATTGTTTTAAATAAAGATAATTTTTACATTTGCCCTGTAATATTCCGTGTACGTACACGAAATAACTATTAATTTTAGTAAAGAAATATTAAACTGCAGGATTATCAACCGCAAGTCAAATAAAATAAGGATTGTAGACATTGCCAGGATGGCAGGTGTTTCTGCCGGCACGATTGACAGGGTTATACATAACAGGGGCGAGGTAGCTGACATAACACGAAAAAGAGTTATGAGAATAATCAGGGAGTCACATTACGTACCTGATATTCTGGCCCGCACATTGGCATCCAGGAAGATATTAAGGTTTGCAGTTTTAATTCCTGAAGAAAACAGTGACAGCTCGTTCTGGAGCAAACCCCTGCTTGGCGTAAATAATGCACTGAATGAAATAAGCCATTATGGTATTACAGGTAAGATGTTCTTATTTGACCAGTTTAGCAGGTTTTCTTTTCAGCAGCAGGCGGAAATAATGATGCAGTATGAGCCTGATGCGGTTTTAATTGCGCCTTTATACTACGAGGAAACACTCAGCCTTATTGAAAAGTGCCGAAATAAAAAAATACCTTACATATTTATTAACTCAAATTTGAAGGATTATAATAAACTTGGTTTCGTGGGACAGGATTCAAGGCAGAGCGGTTACCTGGCAGCAAGATTGATGAGTTACAGCATTAAACCGGATTCAAAATTGCTGATAATAAATATATCAAGTGCCCTTGAAAGCCATAAGCACATCCTTAACCGTCAGACAGGATTTGAATCGTTCTTCAGGGAAAACCCGGGGCTGAATGTCGATTTTTTTGTTCACCATATTAAAGATATGGATAAGAATTCCATTGACAATTCCCTTAGGAAAGTTTTTTCGGGACCGTCTGGAATAAGCGGGATATTTGTTACTAACTCCAAGGTTTACAAGATAGCAAGGTTTATTAAGGAGAATGGAATACATCCTTTGACCTTAATAGGATATGATTTGATTGATGAAAATATAGAATATGTTGAGAACAATATTATTGATTTCCTTATCAGTCAGAGGCCTGTTGAGCAAGGGTACAGAGGTATTATAACACTTTTTAATTATGTTGTTCTCAACAAGCGTGAAAAAAAAGAACAGCATCTACCTATTGACATTATTACTAAAGAGAATTACAGGTTTTATATCAAACATTAAAATAATAAAGATGAAAAAGAACTTTTTCGATGATTTGAATAATAAAGTATGCGTCATTACCGGCGGGGCAGGGGTAATTTGCTCCACTCTGGCAAAGGGATTGGGTCATGCGGGGGTCAGAACGGCCATCCTGGATATTAATAAAGAAATGGCTGAAAAAGTTGCGGCTGCCGTTGAGAAAGAAACAGGTTCTCTGTCAAAGGCATTTGTTGCAGATGTTCTGGATATTGGGTCATTAGAAAGCGCCAGGGGCGCTATAAACAGTGAGCTAGGGAAAATTGACTTTCTTATAAACGGTGCCGGGGGAAATTCACCCAGGGCTTCCACGCAGATTGAAAGAATGGAAAAAGAAGATCTGGATCAGCTTGGAAAAACTTTTTATGGAATAAGCATGGATGGATTTCAGTGGGTTTTTGATCTTAATTTAAAAGGCACGCTGCTTCCTGTTATGGTTTTTACAAAAGATATGCTGGAAAATGGCAAAGGTGTAATATTGAATATTTCATCAATGTCTGCTTTTAAGCCATTAACCAAAGTCCCTGCATATTCCGCTGCGAAGGCTGCAGTAAATAATTTCACCGAATGGCTGGCCGCACATATAGCAAAAGTTGGAATACGTGTTAATGCTATAGCTCCGGGTTTTTTCCTGACAAACCAGAACAGGTATTTGTTAATTGATGAAAAAACAGGAAATCCGACTCCCCGGGGAGAGAAGATTATTGCAAATACACCTATGGGCAGGTATGGTGAAGTAGAAGAGCTTATCGGGACAGTGCAGTTCCTGTTATCTGACATGTCAAAATTTGTGACAGGCATAATAATACCTGTGGATGGCGGATACAGCGCTTTTGGCGGGGTATAGGGAATTTGGGTATCTGAAATTGCAGGTACTTTTAAAGAACTGATAAAAACTGTAAAAATGATAAAAAATATAATTGTTGCACAGTCGGGAGGTCCTTCTCCGGTAATAAATAATACTCTGCGCGGTATTATTGATGCGAGCAAAAAATTCCCCGGTAAATCCGGTAGAATATACGGGGGCTGGCACGGCATAGAAGGGGTGATGAAAGAAGAGTTGCTTGATCTTTCAGTCCAGGATGAGGACGAAATTGCTTTACTCAGAACGACCCCTGCTGCCGGCAGCATAGGTACATGCCGGTATAAACTGAAGGAGCATCAGGCCAGGGATTTTAAACGTATAATGGAAGTGTTCAAAGCTCATAATATAGGGTATTTCTTTTATATAGGGGGTAATGATTCACAGCATACTGCTTTCACAGTAAGTGAGCTGGCAAAAAAGGAAGGTATTGAACTTATTGCCGTAGGCGTCCCCAAAACCATAGATAATGACGTTGGTGACAGTGAATTCAGACTTATTGACCACACTCCCGGCTACGGAAGCGTGGCAAGATACTGGTCTCATATAATACAAAATGCCAATGAGGAAAACATGGGTTCCAGTCCGGCCGACCCTGTACTGGTAATCCAGGCTATGGGCAGAAAAATTGGTTTTATTCCGGCTGCATCGCGACTGGCAGATATAAAAAGGGAAATGCCTCTTCAGATCTACCTTGCCGAATCAAAGTTAACCCTGGATGATCTTGTTGAAAATGTTAACAGTCAGGTTGCAAGGGACGGCAGGTGCATTGTGGTTATCAGCGAGGGTTTTAATGTGGGGGACATTGGTAATGTCAAGGATGCTTTTGGTCATGTATCCTTTGGTTCAGGCAAGTCCTCCGTCCAGCAGGTAGTGGTTAATTACCTGAATGATAAAGGTATTAAGGCCAGGGGTGCAGCCCGGGGGCAGTTGATGGGAACGGACCAGAGACATTCAATAATCTATGCGTCAACAGTCGATCTGGATGAAGCCTATAAGGTGGGACAGAAAGCAGTTGAGATTGCAATGACCGGAGAGAATGGGTGGATGGCGACAATATTAAGGGAAAAGGGGATTATATACAATGTAAAATATGATAAGGTGCCCCTGGAAAAGGTAGCCCTTTCTGAAAGAACATTTCCGGAAAAGTGGATTGATAAAAACCGGATAGATGTTACTGACGATTTTATTGAATATGCCAGACCCCTGATAGGCGAAGACTGGGTGTCGGTGCCCATGATTAACGGGAGGCAGAGGTTTGCGAGACTAAGACCTGCTTTTGCCGAAAGAAAGCTTCAGCCTTACACGCCTGAAGCTGAGAAATGACAGTTACCGAAAAATTGAGATGACTGTAATATGATTTATAAAATATTATATAATATAAAAACATTAGTACTATGGAAAAAAATCCGCATAATGAACTGACAGAACTTAAACCCCAGAAAGAATTTTTTGTAGGAATAGACTCCGATGGCTGCGTATTTGATACAATGGAAATCAAGCAGAAGGAATGTTTTTGTCCGAATGTGATTAAATATTTTAAACTGCAGAATATTTCCAAATATGCCAGGGAAACATGGGAGTTTGTTAACCTATATTCCATGAACAGAGGATTTAACCGCTTTATTGCCCTTGACAGATTTTTTGAGCTGCTGGCAAAAAGAAAAGATGTTTTAAGAAGAAATCCTGAAATACCGGATATCAGTTCATTAAAGGAGTGGATTGGCAAAGAGACAAAGCTGGCAAATACGGTACTTGAAAAATATGCCAGGGATGTTAATGATCCTGTCATTGATATTACATTAAGATGGTCGCAGAAGGTAAATTCAGATATCGCTGAAATGGTTTATGGTGTTCCTCCCTTTCCTTTTGTCAGGGAATCTCTGGATAAGATTTTTACAAAAGCCGATATAATTGTCGTCTCGCAGACCCCTGTTGAAGCGCTTACCCGCGAATGGAAGGAAAACAATATTGATGAATATGCGAGAATTATTGCCGGTCAGGAATACGGGACAAAAGCAGAACATATAAAATTTGCAGCTAAAGGCAAATATCCTTCCAACAAAATACTGATGATAGGTGACGCTCCGGGAGATATGAAAGCAGCCAGGCAAAACGGAGTTTTATTCTTCCCCGTTAACCCGGGGCACGAGGAAGCATCATGGGAAAGGCTGAGTAATGAAGCCCTGGACAGGTTTTTTGGGGGTACCTATGAAGGTCAATATGAGAACCGGTTAATTGAAGAGTTTCTGGCATATATGCCTGAGGTGCCTCCGTGGGAACAGGTATAAATGACTTCTAACTCTTTATTATATATTGATTTATTAATGAGAATCGCAAAAAAAGGATAAAATATGTTATTATTTGCAAAAGATTCAGTATCGGGTGAGCTGGATACCGAAGATCTTAAGAAGGGCCTTTATAAATCATTTGAAATCCTCGGGCCCAGGAAGAAAGTTCTTGTCATACCGCCTGATTTTACAAGGGTCCATTCAAAAGCAGGTGATTTGACAAGGATGGCCTATGAGTACTATAAAACAAGCCTTACAGACATTATGCCTGCCCTGGGTACCCACCTGCCTATGACCAACTATGATATTTATAATATGTTTGGCGACATACCAAAGAACCTGTTCAGAGTTCATGACTGGAGAAAGGATGTTGTTAAAATAGGTAAAGTACCTTCAGGATTTATCAGGGAAATCTCCGGGGACAAGGTCAGCTTTTCATGGCCGGTAACGGTTAATAAGCTCCTGGTAAAGGGAAAATTTGATTTGATACTGTCAATCGGACAAGTTGTTCCTCATGAAGTGACAGGAATGGCTAATTACAATAAAAATATCCTGATTGGCACAGGGGGTGCCGACAGTATAAATAAAAGCCATTTCCTGGGTGCTGTCTATGGTATGGAGAAACTAATGGGACTGCCGGATAATCCTGTCAGACAACTTCTTAATTATGCAGCAGAAAAATTTACAGGGGACCTTCCCGTTATATATGTGCACACCGTAATTGCCAGGGAAGAGGATAATAAATTAAAAGTAAAGGGTTTATATATTGGTGACGATAAAGAATGTTTCATGAAAGCTGCAGACCTGTCAGTCAGGTTGAACATAGGCATACTTGAGAAACCCATAAAGAAGGCTGTTGTATATTTAAATCCGTGGGAATATAAAAGTACATGGCTGGGAAATAAAAGTATATACCGCACAAGAATGGCCCTGGCCGATAATGCCGAGCTTATAATACTTGCTCCCGGAATAAAAGAGTTTGGCGAAGACAAAGAAATTGACAGGCTTATCCGTAAATACGGCTATGTTAATACCCCGAAAATACTGGACCTTGTTGACAACAATAAGGACCTGAGGAACAATCTTAGCGCTGCTGCCCACCTTATTCACGGCTCTTCAGAAGATCGTTTCAAAATTGTCTATTGTACAAAAAATCTGTCCGCAGAGGAAATTGAAAGTGTAAATTTTGAATATGCCAGTCCGGTTGACATGATGAAAAAATATGATGTGGAGAAGTTAAAGGACGGCTACAATATTGTTGACGGAGAAGAAATATTTTATATTTCAAATCCGGGCCTGGGCCTGTGGGCCAGCAAGGAAAGGTATAACAGTGAACTCTTAAATAGCAGGTAATGAAAGAAATTAGCTGGGGATTTATAGGTTGCGGTGATGTTACTGAAAAAAAAAGCGGTCCTGCTTTTAATAAGGTCGAAGGATCAAAGATCTCGGCTGTAATGTGCAGAACATCTTCGAAAGCTGAAGACTATGCTGCAAGGCATAATATACCAAAATGGTATGATAATGGCGACAGGCTTATTAATGATCCTGAGATTAATGCGGTTTATGTTGCAACACCTCCAAAGTATCACTCCGAATATGCAATAAAAGCAATGAATGCAGGTAAAGCCGTTTATGTTGAAAAACCTATGGCAATAAGTTATAAAGAGAGCCTGAAGATGAACGGAGCAGCATCAAGAACCGGGGTTCCCTTGTTTGTGGCGTATTATCGACGCTCTCTTCCCTATTTTTTAAAAGTAAAGGAGCTCATTGATAAAGAAATAACAGGCACTGTCAATCTCATAGACTTAAAGTTTTGGAGCCCCCCCAGGGAAGAAGACATGCACTCGCAGGATCTGCCATGGCGCGTCATCCCTGAAATTTCGGGGGGCGGGTATTTTTATGATATGGCATGCCACCAGCTCGATATTCTTGATTATATATTCGGCCCTGTTAAACATGCCGTGGGAAAACTTGCTAACAGGTCCGGTTTGTATAAGGCAGAAGACACTGTCTCCGCGAGCATCGAGTTTGAATCCGGCATTATAGCTGCGGGTTCATGGTGTTTTGCTACGGACAGGTTGTTTAAAGCCGATTCAATAGAAATACTGGGAACAAAGGGGAAAATATTATTTTCAACTTTTTCTTTCAGTCCGATTGTTGTTAATGCCAGAGATGTTATAACAAAATATAATCCCGCGAATCCTGAAAATATCCAGTTTTTTTTAATAAAGAATATAGTTGAAGAACTTCAGGGCACTGGTAAATCACCCAGTAACGGCATTACTGCTGCAAGAACAAATAAAGTTATGGATATGATATTAAACAGGCTTTAATTTTAAAATTAGAGATAAGTAATAATAAATGAGCAGAATAAGAATTATAGCAGATGAAGATATCCCTTTTTTAAAAGGTGTGCTGGAGCCATATGCTGAGATTGAATACTATCCCGGTAATAAAGTAACCGGCCGTGATGTTGGAGGTGCCGACGCTTTAATTATTCGTACACGGACAAAGTGTGACAGGGATCTCCTGCATGGATCGGGTGTAAAGTTTATTGCTTCTGCAACCATTGGTTTTGATCATATTGATGTTGATTATTGTGAAGAACATAATATAATATGGACAAATGCGCCGGGATGTAATTCTTCATCAGTACAGCAATACATTGCGGCAGCTCTGGTCACCCTGTCACACAAATATGGATTTTCACTGAAGAACAGAACAATGGGTATAGTAGGTGTCGGACACGTGGGGACCAAAATTGTAAAGCTGGCTGAGCATCTTGGCATGACCATACTGATGAATGATCCGCCAAGGATGAGAAATGAAGGACTTTGCGGTTTTGTGTCTCTTGACGGAATACTGCGCGATTGCGATATTATTTCGTTTCATGTGCCACTGAACATGTCAGGAGAAGACAAGACATATCATATGATTGATGAACAGTTTATGAATAAGCTTAATCCCGGGACTTTTATCATTAACACGTCAAGAGGAGAGATCGCTGATACCGGGGATTTAAAAAAGGCAATACAGTCAGGGCAAGTGGCGGGCACTGTCATCGATGTCTGGGAAAATGAACCTGGTATCGATATTGATTTACTCAATTCAGTTGACATTGCGACACCCCATATTGCAGGATATTCAGCCGACGGTAAGGCAAACGGCACTTCTATGAGTGTTCAGTCGCTAAGCAAATTTTTTAATCTCGGCCTTGACAACTGGAGGCCATCCGGCATACCGGTCCCTGACAATACATTGATAAAACCAGGTAATAAATCTGCGCCGGCTGAAGAAAATATAGCCAGGGCAATTATTTCCACATATAATATTTCAGCAGACGACAGAGTGTTAAGACTTTCGCCGGGGACATTTGAGAAGCAAAGGGCAAATTATCCCTTAAGAAGGGAGTTTAATTCATACTCGGTTAAATTGGAGTATAAAGACCGGTATACTGAAAGGATCTTGCGCAGGATGGGATTTAAAGTAATTTAATATTAACTTAAATATATAAATATGAAGCAATTAGCAGATATTGGATTAATCGGACTTGCCGTAATGGGAGAAAACCTTGTATTAAATATGGAAAGTAAAGGGTACACTGTGGCAGTATACAACCGCACGGTTGAAAAGGTGGACAAATTCATTAATGGCAGGGCCGGGGGGAAGAAAATTATTGGCACCCGTTCAATTGAAGAATTTGTGAACTCAATTAAAAGACCCCGGAAAGTAATGCTGCTGGTTAAGGCAGGAAAGGCGGTTGATGATTTTATTGAAAAGCTTATTCCCTTTCTTGAAAAGGGTGATATAATTATTGATGGAGGAAACACTCATTTCCCCGATACAAACAGGAGGACAGAATATGTTGAAAGTAAAGGTTTGCTATATATCGGCACAGGTGTTTCGGGCGGTGAAGAAGGTGCTCTCAGGGGCCCCTCCATCATGCCGGGAGGTTCAAAAGAAGCATGGGCACATGTAAAACCAATATTCCAGGCTATAGCTGCAAAGGTTGACGGCGGCACACCTTGTTGTGACTGGGTCGGAGAAAAGGGGGCAGGGCATTTTGTTAAGATGGTCCATAATGGCATTGAATATGGCGACATGCAGCTTATCTGTGAAGCATATTATATTATGAAGGAGCTCCTCGCAATGACTTCTGAAGAGATGCATAAAGTTTTTAAAGAGTGGAATAAGGGTGAACTGGATAGTTACCTCATAGAAATTACAGGTAATATTCTGGCATTTAAGGACGAGGACGGGGAGGCGCTTGTCGAGAAGATTCTGGATACGGCAGGTCAGAAAGGAACGGGTAAATGGACGGGGATAGCGGCACTTGAACATGGTGTGCCACTGACACTTATTGGTGAAGCTGTTTTTGCACGATGCCTCTCGGCACAAAAAGAAGAGAGGATACAGGCATCAAGGGCGCTTCAGGCAGCAAAGAAGAAGTTTGCCGGCGATAAGGTAACTTTTGTTGAAGACATTAGAAAGGCTCTCTATGCGTCAAAGATAGTATCATACGCCCAGGGTTACGTGCTGATGCGGACCGCAGCAGAAGAGTATGGATGGAATCTTAATTACGGCGGCATAGCCCTGATGTGGAGAGGCGGATGCATTATCCGTTCGGCCTTCCTGGGAAAGATTAAAGAAGCATTTGACAGAAATCCTGACCTTACAAACCTCCTTCTTGACCCGTATTTTAAGAATAGTGTAATCTCGGCCCAGGATAGCTGGAGGCGGGTTGTATCAACTGCAGTCCTTAGCGGTATACCTGTTCCTGCATTCTCAACTGCCCTTGCATATTTTGACGGATACAGGTCTGAACGGTTGCCGGCAAATCTTTTGCAGGCGCAGCGTGATTATTTTGGAGCCCATACTTATGAGCGCATAGATAAACCCAGGGGAGAATTTTATCATACAAACTGGACAGGCAGTGGAGGAGAGACATCATCAAGCACTTACAACGCCTAAGCAGGCAAAGAGGGTCAGTTAAATTCTTTTTTTAACTGGTCAACCCATTTTGCAATGCGCTCTTTATTTAATTTACGCTGGTTTTCAAAATCAAGGGCAAGTCCTGCGAACATACTTCCTCTTTGTGCTTTTGATCTTTCAAATTCATATCCCTCAACAGATGTGCAGCCAATGATTTTTGCATTGCGCTTCTCAAGAATATCAGCCATTATTCCTATGCCATCAACAAAGTTCTCAGCGTAGCCTCTCTGATCACCATTGCCGAATATGGCTACGGTTTTGCCTTTTAGATCCATATCTTCGATAGCCGGAACAAACTCATCCCAGTAATTAGGCAGTTCACCGTCAAACCATGTTGGCACTCCCAGTATAAGAAAGTCATATGATAAGAATTTCTTTTCATCAATATCTTCAGCGTTAACAATGTCGATATTTTTTGTGCCAAAAGCTTCGTGTATCAATTTTGCCGCTATGGCTGTTTTTTTAGTGTTAAAACTATAGATTAAACCTGTTTTTTTCATAAGTCAGCAAATTTTAAAATAAAGAGTATATCATACCTGGTCCGGTGAACTACAAAATTGGCTATTAATATTCCAATAATTCGACAGCCGATTTATATATTTTTTCTTCATTCGGCAGAATAGCTTTTTCAAGGATCCTGTTAAAACCAACAGGCGTAAATGTAGATCCAACTCTTTTTACCGGTCCGTCAAGATATTCGAATGCATTTTCAGTAATTGTGGCTGCCAGCTCTGCTCCGAAGCCTGAAAAAACTTTGTCCTCATGCACAATAAGTACCTTCCCTGTCTTTTTAACTGAGTCAATAATCATTTCCTTATCAAGTGGTATTAATGATCGCAGGTCAATAACTTCAATACTTGCATTATGTTCTTTGGCCAGCCTGCCAGCTACACTAAGGCACATGTGCGTAGTATTGCCATATGTTAAGACTGACATGTCCGTTCCCTCTTTTCTTATTCTTCCTTTGCCAAAGGGTACTTCAAAATCATCGGGGATAGGAGTGGCGGCTACCGGGGCATTATATAATGCTTTTGGTTCAAGGAAGAGAGTTGGTCCCTTTGAGCGTATACTTGTTCTCAGAAGTCCGGCAGCATCGTCAGCAAAGGAAGGATATACGATCCTTACTCCGGGCAGGGTTGTCTGTGCTCCCTCTATGTTTTGTGAATGATATAATCCGCCGCCTATATAGCCGCCTGAAGCAAGCCTTATCGTGACGTTTGGTACGAACTGTCCTTTTGAGCGCCAATAGTCATGTGTCATCTCAACAAACTGTTCCATGGCAGGCCAAAAGTAATCTGCAAACTCAGCACCTTCAATAACTATACGTATCTTTGGATCAAACCTTGCCATGCCATTTGCAGTGCCTACGATAAAATCTTCTGCAATAGGGGCATTAAAAACCCTTTCCCTGCCGAACTCTTTCTGCATGCCTTTTGTAACATTAAAAACCCCTCCTTTTTCCTTATATGCTACATCCTGACCCCAGAGAAATGTGTCGGGATTTCTTCTGAATTCATCTTTCAATGTCTCGTTCAAAGCTTCAACGAGCTTCTTTTTCGGACCATCGAAATTATGTGTTCCTTCAGGATATTTTTCTGCTTTATATGGCGCGGGAATGATAAAGTCAAAAATTGATGCCGGATCGGGATCAGGGGCCATTATTACCTTTTTATGGGCTTCTTTAATTTCGGCCTTAATCTCCTCTTCAATTTTTACAAGTTCATCTTCTTTAAAGCGTTTATAACGAAGTAGAAGCCTTCTGAACTTGGCCAGCGGGTCATATTCCCTCACGTAATTAAGTTCATAATCGTCGCGGTATAGCTCATGCTTGTCAGAATTTGAGTGTGAATGAATTCTTATACAGTTAGCCTGCACAATAACAGGCTTTGAATTTTCCAAAGCCCATTTTTTTGCCTCTGACATGGCATTCATTGAGTCAAATACATCTTTTCCGTTGCAATGGATTATTCTTGTATTTTTTAATCCTGAAAAGTTGTCGGCCACTTTACGATTTGCAGTCTGGTCTGCCTTTGGAACAGATATGCCGTAGCCATTATCCTGGATGACGAAAATTACGGGTAACATTTCTCTTGATGCTCCATTTAATGCTTCATAGACATACCCTTCGGAATAAGATGACTCTCCCTGTGAACAAATGGCGACACCCTTATGCCCGTATTTTTTCATTGCCCTGGCAACGCCGACAGCATGGAGGGTATGATTCCCGACATTTGATGAAACGTTGTGAATATTCCAGGCGGGTTTTGCAAAGTGATTTGACATGTGCCTTCCTCCGCTTGAAACATCGGCATCTTTTGATAAACCGTTATAAAGAATCTCTTCGGAAGTTAAACCGGCTGAAATACAAGTAACAAGATCACGGTAATAAGGAAAGAGATGGTCGGTTTTCCTGTCGAATACCTGTCCTGTTGCCAGCTGTATACCGTCATGACCTGCAGCAGGCGCATGATATGACCAGCCCAGTGCCTGTTTCAGATAATTTGGAGCCCTGTCATCCAGGGCACGCCCTCTTACCATCAATTTGTACCATAATGCCAGTGTTTCCTTTTTTGTCGTTTTAATATTGTATTTCTTCGGTATTTCCATTTTGATTATATGACAGTATTTATATCAAATTGTTCCAGCAGATTTTTTAATTCAAGAAGAAACTCACCGGCCATAGCCCCATCAATAATCCTGTGATCATAAGATAAGGATAAAATCATTCTGTGCCTTATGGCTATCACATCTCCGTCAGGTGTTTCCAGCACTGCAGGTTTTTTTTCAATCGTACCTGTTCCCAGTATAGCTACCTGGGGCTGATTTATTATAGGGGTACCTGTCAGGTTTTTAAATGTGCCGAAATTGGAAATTGTAAATGTCCCTCCCTGTATTTCATCAGGGGCCAGCTTCCCTTTTCTGGCTGAATCAGCGAGTCTTGCCAATTCAACAGTAAGTCCCAGAAGGCTCTTCTGGTCAGCGTTTTTTATTACCGGCACGATAAGGTTACCTGAAGGTAAAGCAACGGCAAATCCTATATTTATTTTCTTTCTTAGTATTATCTTATCTCCGTCAACTGAAGCATTTATAAAGGGGTACTTTTTAAGTGCTTTTGCCGTAGTATCAACAAATACAGGCATGAAGGTGATTTTTTGTTTTTCTTTGGCATAGAATTCTTCCTTTATTTTATTTCTCCATTTTGCAAGGTTCGTCACATCGGCTTCAATAAAGCTTGCCACATGAGGAGAGATTTGCTTTGACAACACCATATGCTCTGCAATAAGTTTTCTTACCCTGTCCATCCTTATTATTTCATCGCCGGGACCGGCAGCGGCAGAAATTGCCTGCTGTGTTTCCTTTGAGGACTCCCTGACGTCTTCCGGTATATGAGGAGCCGCTTTGCTTTGAACATATCTTAATATGTCCTGCTTGCTGACCCTGCCATCCTTACCCGTACCGGTTATAGAATCAAGTTCTGCAACAGATAGATTTTCTTCCTTTGCTATGCTCCTGACCAGCGGTGAATAAAACCTGTCTGATTTTTTCTCTGCTTTTACAGTCTTTTTTTGCTCGGGAGCAGGTTGCTTCTTCTCAGCCTTCACTGGCTGCTCAGGTTTATTCTTTGCCTCCCCCTCCATATCAATTACAGCAATAACCTGGCCAACAGGAACAACATCATTTTCCTTATATAACACCTTTATGAGTATACCTTCAACGGGTGATGGGATTTCAGTATCAACCTTGTCTGTGGCAATTTCTAGTAAAGCATCATCTTCTTCAACTTTGTCACCTTCCTTTTTAAACCACCTGGTTATTGTTGCTTCCTGTACACTCTCACCCATCTTGGGCATAACTATTTCATATTTAGCCATGACTAATAGTTTAATGTTTACTAAAACGAATCATAAAACAAATGATTATCCGGATAATGTTTTTTAATAACTTATTATTTTGACATAAAGTTAATTAATACTAATATAACATTTATATCAGTAAAAATGTTCTTATGGATTATTAAAAATATGAGGCAGGTGAGAATCTTAATATTCATCCTCATCATCATTGCAAAAGATTACTTTTAATATGACCGGTTCTCCTGATGCCATTCCCTCTTCGGGATCATAATTTTGAGTTTTTAAGGTAATATCCCAGAGTTTAATGTCAGGATACCTTAGTGAAAGCAAAAGTGACATCAAAGCAAAGGTTTTCGGTCCCTGGGGAACTATAATAACCCGGGAGTTAAGCCTCATTTCGAGGCATAATGAGGTGAGCTTCGAATTTATCTCTTCAGGGTTATTTGCCGGATATCTTATTATATTTTTTTCACCAATTTTATCCAGGAAAAGCTTATTTTTTTCAATGACTGATTCAGTGTACTCATGGCTAAATGCCGGTTCAGGAATAAATACAAATATTTTCTGAGGTTTAATATTATTTGTCAGCTTAACAATAGACTCAAAATCGTTATTGAGTCCGGCTATTAATGTAAGATTTTTATCATTTTGAATCGAGTCTTTCATTGCATTTAAAGGGCCTATAAATTCCAGTTTCTTCTTAGCTTCAGGCGCAAATTTTTTTGGTGTGAACACAAAAAAAACATTAATTATATGTGCATGCAACTCATTTTTTGAGATATAATCAAGAATCGTGGCCAGCCATATTTTTGGCATACAGGAATAATCGACTATTATATTTAGCTCTCCTGATACATTACCCCTGCATACCTGCTCAAGAAGCATTTCAATTTCTTTTCCTGAGCCTGCCTTTGCCTTTGCAGATGCAAATCCCAGCTTGTTGAAAATTGACTCGTTCTCTTTTCGCAGTGCAGCAAAGTATTTTTCGTTAAATGTAATAACCAGCTTTTTACTCCTCTCTGATTTAACATTTTCAGCAAGATAAGTGCAGCGGGAGTGAAATCCCGAAGTTGCAATTATGCAGTCTATCCTTTCAGTTTTTAGTTCGTTTAAACTAATCTGGCAGGTATGTGTAAGCTCCATTCGCCTGTTATGATTTAACTTGTATCTTATACTATGGCGGAGAGATAAAGTTATTTTTTTTTTATATAATTCAATTTTTTTATCGGTTTTGTTGATAAACCTGCGATTTATTATGATAAACGGCGCAAAAAAACGGGACAGTTAGCCCCGTTAAAAAGAATTATGAGTGCCTTACTTTCGAATAATTAATTTCTTCTTGTAAAGGTTGCCGTTTAATGACGTCTTTAATATATATACCCCGGCTGATATATTGCCGATATCTATAAGATTTGCCGCAGAAGGATCACTTATTTTACAATTATAAACCGATTGTCCCGAAGCGCTTATAATATCTATGCTTACAGGTGTGTCCGGATTAATATTTTCCAGGCACAGATAAAAACTGCCGTCATTGGGATTTGGCACGACCTTTAAATTATCAGGAAGCTTAATATTGGTTTCTGCAATTCCCGTGTATCCTCCTTCCCCTTTGGTAAGATACTCTTCTCCAACCAGGTAGTCAAGGTTACTGATAAATACTCCGCCACTCACGGTCACATAATACATTTCTTCATGAGGTAATCCGGGAATGTCGGCAATGATGGAATAGTCGCCGTCATTTATATTGTAGAAGGCAAAATCTCCATTTTCATCTGTCTGCGTGACTGCAATAACTTCGTAATCAGATTTAAGTCTGCCTCCGGCAAGTATTACATCAACCTCCTTGATTACTTTCTTTAGCATGGACTTTGATGATTTAAAAACATTTGTTGTGTCAGCTTCATAAATTTCACCCCCCATAAAAGCAGTTCCTGTCCTGTCCTGCAATGTATTGATAATAATATCTCTGCCCGTAAGAGGCACCGTGGAAGTCACAAGTATAGGCTCGGCATCTTCCCAGTATAAAGCACTGGGGTAATAGGTCTGTGCTGAAAATGCATAATCAACCAGCCTTGGCTTTGCAAAGATGATATACCATCCGAAAGGTATATCATTGAAAATATATGAACCGTCACCTATTATAGGCACAGAATCTGAGAGCGGTGACCTCTGTAACCTTGTGAATCCGTATAGTTTGACATACCCGCTTGTAACCGGACTCCCGGCTTCATCGAGAACATGTCCTGATATATCCGTGACATAAGAAAATTTTGCCGTATAAATGCCGACATCTGTAAGCGAGGAGACGGGAATATTATCAAGATTGGTGCCGATGCCGGAAAATGTACCCACAAGATATAAATTTCCATACGGATCAACAGTGAGATTTACTCCTGTCATCACATTATCCAAAGCGTTAACCTTTGACTTTGAATATCTGATGTCACCGAACATGTCAATTTTTATTATGTAAAAACCCCCGTTCCCGATAGTATCTTTCACAGTTATATTTGTTGCATCAATATCCTTATAAACCAGAGGATCTAAATTAACGTTACCTGTCAGATAAATACTGCCTTCCCTGTCAAAAACAACTGAATTGAAAACATTCTCTCCCGGACTGTTACCGGATTGTGCCCACATTACGTCTCCATTGTTCCCGTCTATATAAAATCTTTTATTAAAATTCGCCGAATCACT
>CAZOLY010000034.1:0-4124 GCA_964580815.1 uncultured Bacteroidales bacterium | reverse complement strand
ATTTTTATTGCAATTATATCACGCGTACCCTCTTCTGCGTTGTCCCTCAGGAAAGAATTATAAAGCACTGAAGCTCCCATATATTCAGCTACTATATAAAAATTGTTTTCATTGTCTATGTTGGTTTTTGTATTAGCCTGGTTTATATTCTTAACAGATGTCAGCTGGCTGTTAATGCTCTGAACCCAAATCGGATTACCGTCAGGATCAAGCTTGGCAATATAAATATCATAATACGCACTTGTGTTTAGTGCCAATAAGCCATTAAAATCAACTTCCGGGCTGTTAAATACTCCGGTAAGATATATGTTACCATCATTGTCGGTCTGCAACCTGTCAGGGAAGTCGTTCGAAATATTACCATAGCTTTTTACCCATTCAAAGTTACCGATAGAAGTATATTTTGCCAGGAAAATATTCTCACCACCCAACATATTTAAGGTATCTGAACCGAATAATATGGATTTGTTACCATTGTAATTTCCTGCCAGGTAAATATTGTCGCCATGAATATTAATAAATCTTCCGTAAATATTGGCTATTCCCAGGGCACCGGACTGGTTGGTTTTTGCCCATTCAACTGATCCGTCAGGGGCGTATTTTACTAAAAATAACTTGTTATCTGTCGAGTCTCCCATTAATGTTTGTGTCCCAAAGGTTATTGTTGAAGCAGCAAAAAAACCTGTAATATAAACTGAGCCCGGATTATCAATTAAGGCATCCGTCCCCTCCGAATTCGGATTTCCGGATCCCTGAGTATTTGCAGCTCTGGCCCACAATAATCTGCCTGTTTTATAAAACTTCGCGATAAAAACGTTATGGTTTGTATTTGAAAAGGTCAAAGTTGCATTGGCGATATTAAGGGTGGGAGTATTATCTGAGTTGGCCATCACAAGTATTTCTCCCCGGGTGTTAATCGCCAGCTTTACCGGATCCAGGGCTGTATTGGCATCCGTGCCATAAATGCTTACTGCCCATAATACCCTGCCAACAGAACTGTATTTTGCCAGGTAAAGGTTGTTCGATTCGCCTCCCGTTATACCTGTAATTTCTTTATTATCAAAAATCATGGACGTAGTAGTGAATGTACCCAGAACAATGGTATTACCAAGCGAATCGGTCACGGAATGCTTTACTTCGGCTTCTCCTGCACTTCGGGCCCACTTCCACCTGGGTGACTGCGAGCACACCATAGATGAATATAAAACCAGGAGCATAGGGATAATAAATGATTTTCTGATTATTAGCGTAGATTTTTTCATGACAGGCAATTTTAAATTTACAGACTAATAAGTTTAACGAATTTCAGCTAAGCAAGTTACGGCTAATTTAAATTAAATATTAACTTATTATAAATGCAAGTATCAAAATTTATAAACATTAATTATAATTTGTGCCTGCCCGGAACTGATAGCTTAATATCGGGTCCGTTTTGAAAGCCTAGATTTGTATACCCATAACTAAAATATCATCAATCTGGCTGAGATTTCCGCGCCATTCCCCGAATGTTCTGTCAATGATTTGTTTTTGTTCTTCAAGTGGTTTGTTATGCACTTCAAATAACAGTTCCCTGAATGTTAAAGATTTAAACTTCTTCTCTTCAGGTCCCCCGAACTGATCCGCAAAGCCGTCTGTATACATATAAATCATATCACCCCTGGCTATTTTAAAATCATGGTTGGTAAATTGTTTTTCCTTTCCGACATGTATTCCTATAGGCATTTTGTCTCCCTTAAAGATTATCTGTTCGGAATTTCTTATCAGCAGCAACGGATTATATGCACCCGAAAACTGGCCTTTAAGCTCATGAAGGTCAATAATACACAGTGCTATATCCATGCCGTCCCTTGCCTCGTCCTTTTTGCCTCTTTGTGACAATGTCTGCTTGATATTCTTTCTCAGGGAATTCAGAATTTCAGCAGCAGAAAGTTGCTTATGTACATTTATTATTTCATTTAGCAACGAAACGCCCAGCATGCTCATAAATGCTCCGGGAACCCCATGTCCGGTGCAGTCAGCTACCACAACAACAGCCTTATTTGCTTTTTCAGTCATCCAGTAGAAATCGCCGCTTACAATATCCCGGGGTTTAAATAATATAAAATGCCTGGGTAAGATGCTCCTGGTATACTCTATGTCCGGCAGTACCGCCGATTGTATCCGCTGGGCATACATAATGCTGTCAGTTATTTCACGGTTCTGCTCGGCAATTTTATCCCTTTGTTTTTCTATTTCTATCGTTCTTTCCTTAACTTTTTGTGCCAGCACTTTCTTATCATGCTGCAATTTCCTTTCTCTAACCTTGATAAATAAAAATATAAGGCTCATGGCCACTATTATTTCGAGTGCATAAAACCATTTTGTTCTCCAGAAAGGAGGAGTGATTGCAAATGAAAAGCTCACAGGTTCAGGTGTCCAGACACCATCACAGTTTGCAGCTTTTACTTTAAATGTATAGGATCCATGGGGAAGTTTTTTATACTGATCCGTTTGTGTCTTGTTTGTAATTTCTGACCATGATTCATCATAACCTTCAAGCTTGTACTGGTACCTGTTCTTTTCAGGAATAGAATAATGCAGGCCTATATATTCAAAAATCAGGTTATTTTTATTATAAGGAAGTTTAAGGTTTACTGGGAGTCCGGATACACTATCGACCCCTTCGGCGTAATTCAATAAATCACTTGTATCACCGTAGACAAAAAAGTTTGTTATATAAGTAGAGGGAGGCTTTTTCTGTACTATATCCAGTTCAGGTATGTACCTTACCAGTCCGTTTCCTGTACCTATCCACACATTATTTTTCTGATCCACCGATACTGCTCTCTCATAATTTTCCAGGGCAGTGAAACCCTCCAGCTCACCGTAGAATTGAATTTTGAAATTGTCAAGGTCTACTTTATTCAGTCCTTTATCATAACCAACCCACAGATTGTTTGACTTGTCTGTTTCCACGAACATAATGCTGTTCGATGCCAGTCCGTCTTTTGTTGTATATACTTTAATTTCAAAACCTTCATTTTTATGTGTAATCCTGTTCAGCCCGTTATCAGTGCCAACCCATACGTTCCCAGCTGAATCAACCGTAATATCATTACACCTGTTATCTGACAAACCATCTGCTTTTGTAATATTGTGAAAATATATCCCGTCGTAAACAGAAACGCCTTCCCCGGTACCAAACCATATATGATTGGATATATCTATTTTAATTGCACGTACATCATTGCCTGGTAAACCAAAATCAACATCATAATTGTAATATTTACCGTTATATAGCTTGCTTACACCATTATCATGTGCGCACCATATATTTCCCATAAAGTCTTCAGATATGTCAGCTGCTATATTGTCACTATATCCTTTTTGATCAAGCCATATCCTGTCCTGATAGGTTGTAAATGAGGCACCTGAATATTTTGTAAGTCCGTAATAGGTACCTATCCAGATATTATTTTTTCGGTCATCAGCAATACTTTTAACTGTATTCGAGGGCAGCCCGTTTTTATCATTGAAAATTTTTATGTTATTATCTGAATCGAGCCTGAATAAACCGTTATAAGTCCCGGCCCAGATATTTCCTGATTTATCGGCATGAACTGCAGTAATATCCTTGTCAGGAATACCAAAGTCGGTAGTATATACTTCAAAAGGTTTTTTACTTGTCTTGGAAATCCCGTTTTTTGTGCCTAACCATATATTTCCTTCAGTATCTTCACTGATTTTTCTTACAAAATTATCCAGCAGATTATTCTCCCTAGTATAATACGATATTTCATTCTTATTAATCCTGTAAACGCCGTTCTTGGCAGTTAAAATCCATATCCTTTTTTTGCTGTCCTCATATACTTTTATTACAATGCTCGAGTTCAGGTTTTTATGCTCAATTGTGCTGAAACTAGTGCCATTAAATTTACATAATCCGTTTTCGTAAGTTCCTATCCAGATGTTTCCATATGTATCTTCGAGCAATGTAAGGATAGTATCACTGGTAAGACCGTTTTTAGTCGTGTAGTTAATAAATTCTTTTCCGTCATATTTTACTAATCCGCCCCCCTGAGTGGCTATCCAGTAATTATTCCTGCTGTCCTCGATAATATCCCTTACAATATTATGGGATAACC
>CAZOLY010000033.1:0-23609 GCA_964580815.1 uncultured Bacteroidales bacterium | reverse complement strand
AATTTACCCGGCTGGGTTTAGGAATGACACGGATAAGAAACCAAATCAATGCTGCCAATCCTATAAAAGGAAATAATAGTTTTTTAATTTTCTTTTTCATTTTAGACTTTCTATTGGTTAATAAATTAGATATATTACAAACTTAATAAATTACCAGCTTCAAAATTTTAAGGTAAAGGTGCAAGTTAAACAAAATGATTTTAAAGGAAAAATATATTACAGAAATTAACATACTTATACACATTGAAGAACTGGCTACTTCTTAACCAGCTTATAATAAACCGGGTACCCGTTTCCGGGTTTTATCTCAACAATATAAACACCCTGGCTGAAGTCTGATATGTCAATTGCAGCGTTACTGCCGGCCCTGATTGTTTTGACTATTTCACCTGTTAAAGTAAGGCGGCTCAATTATATATATCATCTATAACAGCAACTAAAATAGATTCAGTATAATTATCAGTGCCGAATTTAACAATATACATTCCGGATTTTAACTTTTCGTCAATGCAATTCAATTCAATCTTATGCCACCCCGGCATGGAATTGTATTTGTGTGTTTTTATTCTTGCACCCTCGATTGAAAATAATTCAATTGATACTGATGATTGCTCCGGTAAATGATACCTTACAAAGAAATTTGAACTAACTGGATTTGGGAATATATCGCATCGATAACCAATCATATCTTCAGATATCCTGGAATCATCAATAGCAGATACAATTTCCTGAAAGTTAAACCAGTCTATTCTACAATTAGCAGTTGAAGATCCTTTTAAAACCAGATAAATGTCTTTAATACCTTTAATTCCGTCTAATTCGCATGGTTGTATTGCAAAGGTTTCCAAATCCATGGTTGGTTCAATTGTTAAAGTTCCCGCTACAGGACCGTCAACTTCGTCAGTTACGACTTGTATGCTACTGTTTTCATCTGTTGAAGCTAAGAAAGCATTTAATTGCTTTGCTTCGGTATTAAAGTCGAAATTCTTTACCAGTATATAACTATTATTACCTGACAAATCAACGCACAAATTTCCCTGAGTTACGGCTTTAAATTCAGCACCGGACGATTTTTCTTCCAAGTATTCTGCCTGGTAAACGGAGAAAGGATCGTTTCTGTATGTCCCGGCAACTGTTGATTCGGTTGTAAATATTTGATCCTGTAACCTGATATCTTCAGATGAACTGCCAACATAAATATCAACCGCTCCACTCTCAACAATGAAGGTTCTTGTTGTTTCATCGTAATATCTTAGGTCCTCATATTTCAGCCAAAAATTCACTGTTTTAGTTTCTGCGGGCTGAAGAGCGATCCTTTTAAAACCTTTTAGTTCCTTTTTTGGTCTTGTCAATTCTGATTGTGCATGAGCATAAAGTTGCACTACTTCGTCACCGGCAACTGTCCCCGTGTTCTCCACATCCACGTTGACTGAAATGCTGTCACCGGGATTCAAAGTACCGGCACTTACAACCAGATTGCTATAGGCAAAATCAGTGTAACTCAGACCATATCCAAAAGGATAAAGAGGTGTTCCCTGGAAATACATGTAAGTGTGGTTATTTTTAATGTCATAATCACTCATTGCCGGTAAATCTGTTGTTGATTTATACCAGGTGGTAGTTAGTTTTCCTCCGGGATTATAGTCCCCGAACAAAACATCGGCTATTGCTGTTCCCTGTGCCTGCCCATCGTACCAGGCTGTCAGTATGACCGGCACATTTTCCTGTGTCCAGTTAACAGCCAGTGATGAAGCATTAACCAGCACCACAACAGTATTCGGATTGGCATCATAAACCGACTGAATGAGCTGTTCCTGTTCTCCGGGAAGAGATAAGGAAGTCCGGTCTCTCCCTTCATCAGTTACACTTAAATCTGTTCCACAAACTACAACAGCTACATCCGCTTTTTCTGCAAATTCTATAGCTTTATCTAATTCTGTCTGTTCGATAGTTCCTTCAATATTACAACCTTTTGTATAACATATTCTTCCATTCCCACCTAAAGGATCCTCATCTTTTTCATTATAAAATCTGAACCAATTGATATTATATAAATAACCTGATGCTCCCGAAAATTTAAGATACAGGTTATGTATCCCTGAAGTTAGGGGAATACCGGCAGTTATTGTAATCCAGTTTTGCCAGTCCCCCGTGGATGGGACTGTTAACGAACCCAGTGAAGTACCGTTCAGACTATCAACTAATACGTCAAGAGTACCACCATCACTGGAACTGGCTACCCTAACATCCAGTTCTGATTTTCCTGTACCAAAATTCAAATTATCATACACCATATAATCTCCGTTTTGAATATATCCGACATTGCTCCCGCCTTCTGAACAAGCTTCGACCTGAATACCGTACTGGCTGGAAAAATTTTCTGCCTCAATTATTCCCTGGGTTATATCAATTCCCAGTTTGTCTGCTATCCCCTGCACAGGGGTAACTGAAACAGACGGAGAACCGCTGTAACCTCCCAGTTGAACAGTATTGGCATTCGGACCGATTATAGCGATTGTATCGATGTTTTCTTTTAGAAGCGGTAACATGGAGTTTTCATTTTTTAAGAGTACAATTGCTTCTCTGGCTGCACGAAGTGCAAGTTCGCGGTTGGCTTGGCAATCCAGGATACTGTCAGGAATGGATGTATAGGGTACCGATCCAGGGGAATCAAATTCTCCAAGTAAAAATCGTGCTTTAAATATTCGTTTTAAGGCGAGATTGATATCTTCTTCTTTAAGTAATCCTGCATTTATAGCACTTAGTGCATTATTAGGTACAGTCCATCCGCAATTTAAATCATTTCCGTTAATAAGTGAAATAGCGGTTGCTTCCACAGCTGATCCAACATAATTATGAGGATTCCAGACATTTTCAATGGCATCGCAATCGGAAACAACATAACCTGAAAAATTCCACTCATCACGGAGAATATTCATTAATAACGTCCGGTTGGCCGGACATGGAACATCATTTACCGCATTATAAGCACTCATAATGGAATATACTCCTCCTTCTTCAACTGCTGCTTCAAAAACAGGCAAATAATACTCCCTCAAACTTCTTTCATCAACATCGGAAGAAATCCCCTGTCTGTTTTGTTCTACATTATTACATGCAAAATGTTTGGCGGTAGCTACGGTTTTCAGATATTTAGGGTCATTGCCCTGCATTCCTTTAATAAAGCTTATCGCTATTTGGGCGGCCAGATAAGGATCTTCTCCATAGTTCTCTTCAGCACGGCCCCATCTTGGATCTCGTGCCATATTAATGGTCGGACTCCAGTAAGTTAATCCTTTGCCATCGATATTATTCTTCACCCTTGCCTCATCGGATATAGCAGATGCTATTTCATAGATTAGTTCAGGATTCCAGGTTGAAGAAAGTGCAATAGCCTGGGGAAAAGATGTTGCCAGTCCTGATCGTGCAACTCCATGCAAAGCTTCATTCCAATAATTATACGAGCCAATACCTAATCGGGAAATTGCCGGTGAGTTATTGCCAAGTTGGGCAATCTTTTCGGTTAAAGTCATTCGGGAAATCAGGTCGGCTACCCTTTCATCTATGGGTAAATTTGGATCCTGATACGGATCTGTTGCACTTATTACAACTACGTTCAATGAAATGCAGAGGACCAGGAGGTTAAATTTTAACGTGAATTTCATATCAGTGAATATTTATCTGTATAAAAGAAGCATCCTGAAAAGGGAGCTGATAGTAAATATAAAGAAAATGCTATTCCGTTACAAACCTGTAATTACATTTTTTTAAGAATCGCTTTACTTGCAGATAATCCCCATCAATTGATTTGTGTTAAGTTGCAATTAAATTTATTTCCCTATTTTTTAACCAGCTTGTAATAAGCCGGGTATTCATTTCCATGTTTTATCTCAACAATATAAACACCCTGACTAAGGTTTGATATGTCAATTACAGAGCTATTGCGGGCCTTGATTGTTTTAATCATTTCTCCTGTTAAAGTGAAGATATTGACTAAGTAATCTGAGGCATCAGTTTTAATATTTACTATGTCAGCAGCCGGATTCGGATAGATAATGAAACTATTGTCATTACTGTCAGCAGTATAAAGAGATTGTGATACATCGTCTATTTCGTTGTAAACTTCAACATTCTCAAAATTGTCCAGTTTGCCACCGTCAGCGGAAAATATTTCATCGCTATGGTATGATATTAAGATCGTTTCATCCTCGACAACTGGCGTTAATAAGTTCAATACAATGGTTGAAGGATCATTTTCTTTAATTTCAACAGACTCAACCAGGATATCCTTAATATTACTTAGTATTTCAAAGACTGAAGTGCTGTAATCGATGTCTTCCATCTCCTTGTTAAAATATAATTCTATTGAATTGCCCGGATATGGGATAAGAGAGGAATAAAGTTCAGGTGGTGAACCCACGGCTGAGTTCGCGAGAGTGTCAATCCCGTATCCGTATTCGAATAGCGGATGATAATCTTGATCACCATAGTTAATAGGAATCTGATCCATAGATGCGGGCCATGTATGCGAGAGCTTTCCGGCAGGCTGAAAATCACCGAAAAGGACATCTGCTATTCCCTGTCCTTCGGTTCCGGGAAGCCATGCAGCAATAATGGCATCGCTAAAAGGTATAATGTTATTAATAATAAGGGGACGGCCTGAAATTATGATTACTATTACCGGAATTCCTCTTCCTTTTACTGTTTTAATCAATTCCACATCAGCATCGCTCAAATACAGTGAAGAACGGTCTCCACTATATTCTGCATATGGAAACTCACCGACGACTGCAACAGCAACATCAGCATTGGCCGGATCGTCCCCGTATCTTGAATAAATAACCTGTGAGCCGGAGACCGTATTCCGGATAGCTTCAAGTATTGTAGTTCCGTCAGTTACTATTCCCGAGGAACCCTGCCAGGAGATTGTCCATCCTCCGCATTGAATGCCAATATTATCGGATTTTGATCCGGCAACAAGAATTGTCTTATCATTTTTTTCAAGAGGAAGAACATTGTCTTTCTTTTTTAACAGGACCAGTGACTGGCGCACACATTCCCTTGCTATCTCCCTGTGTTCACTGGAGCCTATAAGATGCATCATATTCCGGTTAGTATAAGGTTCTTCAAATAATTTCAATCTGAACTTAATTCTCAGGATACGTCCTACAGCATCATCAATTCTTGAAATCGGGACTTCGCCTTCATTTACAAGGGATATTAAGTTCTGAATAAAACCCTGATAATTAGATGCAATCATTCCCATATCAATGCCGGCATTAATGCTCATTCCAATTGCAGTCTGGTAGTTCTCGTGTACATAATTTATTCCGTTCCAGTCGGAAACGACAATTCCTTCAAATCCGAGTTCATCTTTCAATACATCAGTAATCAGGTATTTATTACCGTGCATTCTGATTCCGTTCCAGCTGCTGTATGATACCATTACTGATCCCACACCCTGGTTCACAGCCGCAATATATCCCGGGAGATGAATTTCCCTGAGAGTTTCTTCATCAAAGACTGCATTTCCCCGGTCAACTCCGCCATAGGTTCCACCATCCGCAAGGTAATGCTTTGTACAGGCCAGAATAGTTGTACTGTCACCTAAGCTTTCTCCCAGGCTGTCACCCTGGAATCCCCTGACTGCAGCGGCAGCAAATTCTTCTGCAAGTTCAGCGGTTTCCCCAAATCCCTCATAGGTCCTTCCCCAGCGTTCGTCCCGGGGAACCGCAATACACGGACCAAAGGTCCAGTCAACCCCGGTTGCTGCAACTTCAAAAGCTGTTACCCTGGCTGCCTCTTCCATAAGTTCAGGATTCCGCGTGCATCCCATACCAATATTGTGGGGAAAAATTACGGAATTTACTAAGTTGCTATGCCCATGAACAGCGTCTGTCCCATAGATAATAGGTATCTTAAGACGGGTCTGCAAAGCATACGACTGGTAATTGTCATACATATCAGCCCAGCCTTCCGGGGTGTTATTACCCGGGGCTCCGCCTCCCCCGTTTAATAAAGATCCAAGGTAATAATCCCTTATATCCGAATTACTACTTAGAGCCAGGCGATTGGCCTGTACCATTTGTCCCACTTTCTCTTCCAGAGTCATCCGCCCCAGCAGATCTTCGACCCGCTCTTCAACCGAATAGGATGAATCCAGGTATATCTGGGCATATGCGCTATACCTGAAAATAATAAAAAGTGCAAAAAGAGAGTAAAGAAGGATTTTAATCTTCTTAATAAGGGTTCCTTTATCCATGATACTAATTTAGTAATTTTTAGCGGCAACTGTTTTTCCAATAATTATGATAACCATCCCTTCTCTTACCCTATTGCAACTATAATTGGATTCAAAGATCACTGATTCAGGTCCTGTCCCCGCTACAGGAAAGCCCGGTATACATACTGTTTGCGATGCATAACATCGTTGTACATAATGGATTAGATTGAAGACTTGTCTGATAAAAATTATTTATATTTGTTTACAATTGAACCTGACTATGAAAAAGCCACTCTCTCTTCTTGCCTGCATCCTGATAGTTTTTGCCCTGCTTTACTATAGAATACAATATTCCGATATAAAATCACCATATCCCTTAAAAGTTACAACATGGGATGCCTTAGGTTATTACCTCTATCTGCCCTCAATTTTTATATATCATGATGTCAGGGAGTTAAGCTGGTTTCATGAGATTGATGAAAAATATCAACTATCGGGCGGGAAGATATACCAGTTTGGCAGATGTAAAAACGGGAATCAGGTTTTTAAGTACTTAGGCGGCGTGTCAATTATCGAGGCACCATTCTTTTTTATCGGTCACTGGATTGCCAGATATAGTGATTATGAGGCTGATGGATTTTCTGCGCCTTACCAGTATTCCATCTCATTTGGTATATTACTCTACTTCGTTCTTTCTATCTTTTTATTACGATCCATATTGCTAAGATTCTTTAGCGATCTTACTGCATCTGTTACATTGATATTATTGCTGTTGGCGACCAATGCCATTAATTATACGGCGATCGAGCCTGCACAGAGTCACGGGCCAATTTTTCCTTTATATGTCCTAGTTATTTTTACTACGATTAAGTGGCATCAAAATCCCCGTATTATTTGGGCTTCCCTTACAGGGTTTATAATCGGACTTGCAACTATCTGCCGTCCGACAGAAGGAATTATGTTCTTAATCCCTTTGCTATGGAATACACAAAATAAAGAAACAGCCAGGGAGAAATGGGAATTGGTAAGAGTTCACAGATCACATCTGTATTACGCGTTTTTCTTCGGATTAGTTGGTATTTTACCTCAACTGCTCTATTGGAAGTATGCTACAGGATCATTTATACACGATGTCGGCAGCGCCTGGGATTTTCTGACACCGCACATAAGGGTTATTATAGGATGGGAGAAAGGCTGGTTTATATATACACCTGTTACGGTATTTTTTATTGCTGGCATGTTTTTTATAAGAAAATACCCGTTCAGAAAAGCTGTAATTTATTTTTGTCTAATCAATATTTATATCATTATCTCCTGGCGGCACTGGCGATATGGCGGAAGTTATTCCACACGAGCCCTGATGCAAAGTTATCCGGTTTTTGCACTCGCATTTGGAGCCTTTATACAACGAATAAACCTGACACGGTGGCGATACGCATTTTATATCCTGGGAGCATACCTGATTTTTGTGAACTTCTTCCAGATCAAACAATATTATAATACTGTATTGCATTTTGATGATATGAACAGGCGGTATTATGGAAGGATATACCTGAATCGAAGTCCGTCGCCTCTTGATATGAGCCTGCTTGACACGAAGGAATGGATCAGAAACGAAAATAAATATGAGAAAAAGTCTATTACAGATATTGACAGTTCTGTGTATTTGAGAATTTCACCGGGTTCTTCACAAACACTGGCAGAAATTGATATCGATAACGATTCTATTATTAATCCAGGAAAGAAAAGGTGGCTGAAAATTGAATCGGCTATAATGGTAGAAAACGGATTTTATGGGAGTTATCTCAATTCTGAATTGAGTGTTGGGGACTCGTTGAAGCACAATGCCATCAGATTGTTCAGCCCGATAAGTCAGATGGGATACTTTAATAACTATGCATTTTATGTTTATGTTCCTGAATATTTTCAAAAAAGCCGGTTAAAATTGTATATCAGTTCCGATAATGGACTGGAAGGAACATTAAGTACTTTAAAAATATCATCCCTGTTAAGGAAATGACCATTTTTTTTTATCGGCAATAAAGTTAAACTGGTTAATAATTTTAATTATAGCCTTTGTCCGGCAATATCAAATTTGTTAAAAAAGAACCTGATAAAAAATGCAGATACAGAGATTATCAATAATTGTTCCGGCATATAACGAGGGTAAGACCATTGCTGAGATCCTCGATAAAATCAAAAAAGTAGAACTGATAAATAGTATTCAGAAAGAAATAATCATTGTTAACGATTGCTCTACAGACAATACGGAACAGGCAATTCAGAAATATATTGATGAAAACCGCGACCTTAACATTCACTATTTCAGGCATAAAATAAACCGGGGGAAAGGCGCCGCTTTGCATACAGGTATTTCGAAGGCAACCGGCGAATATTTGATTATTCAGGATGCAGACCTGGAATACGATCCTGAGGAATATAATAACTTGCTTAAACCTGTTCTCAAGGGCTATGCCGACGTTGTGTACGGTTCACGCTTTATGGGGGGAAATCCACACAGGGTGCTTTTCTTCTGGCATTCCGTTGGGAATAAAATCCTGACAACTCTTTTGAATATGTTTTCAAATCTTAATCTGACGGATATGGAGACATGTTATAAATTATTCAATACGAAAATGATTCAGTCAATACATCTGAATGAAAAGAGATTTGGTTTTGAACCTGAAGCAACAATAAAGATATCAAGAATACCGGGTATCAGAATCTATGAAGTGGGCATCTCCTACTATGGAAGAACTTATAAAGAAGGAAAGAAAATAGTATGGAAAGATGGATTCAGGGCAATTCTATGTATTGTAAAATACGGAATACTGAAAGCAAAATAAGTAGTAAATGCACAATATATTTTAGCTGAATGTTTTATTTACATTGCAGGAGAAATGGTATATATAATATGATAAAAAAAATATTCATATTGATAAGCTTTGCAATAATTTCATATTCATTATTCTTTTGCAGTAAACACGATAATAATGAACCATTAGAATACGATGCTATTGGATTATCACGTTATGAGAGCGATTTTGGGGTTCTCACATTTACGAATTTATTGTAATTAATGAAAGCAATGTTGTTTCTGAAATAGCTGAATTTGGGATAAATATTTCTGAATAGATATAATTGCCTTTAAACTCCATATTTGCTTTCTTTTTGGATATGTTATATCCAAAAATACGTTCTTCTAACCGGTATAATTATTGACTTGGCTCTAATATATTTAATTGGGGGGAAGGGCATACCTATTCAATAATTACCTTCTTAATTATCTTTTTATTGTCAATTGTCAGTTTAAGGAAATAAATGTCTTTTAATTTATAGTTTACTTTTATAGGATTTTCCAATGATTCTTTGTAATAAATAATACTTCCTTTCTTATCAATTAATTCCACACTAATATTATTATATGGATTATCAATTCTTATTGACAAAGAATTATCTGCAGGATTTGGAAAAACTACAATTCCATCTGTATTATTTTCTTTTTCATCTGTCGCTGTAGAACCCTTGCAAAAACATTTATCGCATTTTAAATTGTTTTCATACTTTACTGTGTCATTTTGTTTAAAACATGCGAGATTATATGTGTTGCCACTTAATGGAAATGCTATAATTGATCCAAATAATCCATATTTACTACCAATACCATTAATCCATTCATCTTGTTCCAATGGTGGTCTCGGAGAATAAAGTATAAATATTTTTTCTCCAGAATCTTCAAAAATATCCTGGATGACACTATAACTTTCACCGCCTTCAAAATCATGATCCAAGTTATATTTTAAAGTTAATCCAGCATTATGCCATATTGTATCATCTATTTGCCCTGAAAAATCATAAAGTAAAAATTCTGTTATATTGATGTATTTAGGTCGAAACCATACTTTTTGGGAATCCTGACGAAAACCACCTAAGTAATCATTCGAATAAAGATCTTCTAAAGTGGTGTCTTCTAATATGTACAATTTGTGATAAAGTGTATCATTAATAAGGGTATCTCCTTTCAGCCCATAAAGTATCTCACCTGTTGGAATTCCTTCAGAATCAACAGTATTAACATTCCATATAGCATTTGAATCAGGAAAATTAACCTGACAATATATTGGACTAATACAAATAATAATGAAATAGAATATTAAATTGATTATTAAAATTTTACCTATTATGCCTAACATGTACACAATTTAAAAAATTAATCTTTGAAATTAAAATATATTTTTTAAACGGCTTTCCTGTAAGTTAGTCTGTAATATATATCACGGATTTTTCTGGCCGTATCAGTCCACTTTAAGCTCATAGCTTCCTGCGTTGCCCTGGCGGTCATCATCTCTTTTATTCCCCTGTAGCTCAGTGTGGCATATATAGCATCGGCAAGCCTGTCGACATCCCAGAAGTCAATTTTAATAGCATGTTTAATAACTTCCGATACACCTGACTGTTTCGAGATTATTACAGGCACACCACTTTGTAGTGCTTCAAGAGAGCTTATGCCAAAAGGTTCGGATACAGAGGGCATGACGTATAAATCGCTCATCCCATACATCCTGTAAACATCGTCGCCCCTCAGGAATCCGGTAAAGTGAAACCTGTCGGATATCCCCAGTGAGGCGACATACCTTATAAGCTTTTCCATAAGATCACCTGTGCCTGCCATGACAAACCTTACATTATTTGTCTTTTTCAGGATTTTATATGCTGCATCAATAAAATATACAGGACCCTTCTGGCTGGTTATCCTTCCCAGGAATGTAACTATCCTGTCATTTGTGGATGATCTGCATATACCCGGGATGTTATTCAGCGGCTCAGCGGCATTATGTACCGTTATTACTTTATCCGGACTGATACCATAACGTTTTATTACTATGTTCCTTGTAAAGTCACTGACTGTTATTACAAGGTCAGCTTCCTGCATGCCTCTTTTTTCAAGGCTGAATACTTTTTTATTGTGATGCTCTCCCGAGCGGTCGAATTCCGTGGCATGAACATGCGCTATAAGAGGCTTGCCTGATATTCTTTTTGCTTCAATCCCTGCCTGGAATGTAAGCCAGTCATGTGCATGAATTATATCGGGGTTCTCCTTTTTTGCGATCTCCGACGAGATCATACCGAACCTGTAAATCTCATCAAAAAGGCTGTCGCCATATTTACCTGAAAAATCAATTTTATTTGACGGAGTGTTTTTCACCGGATTTTTTAAAGCGGCTTTTTTTTCTTTTATTAAACATTTATACTGCTCCGGGGAGATATAAGCGGAGACATGTGAATATAATTCATGGTATTTACGCCTGCAGAGTTTTTTAATCCGGTCCACTATTTCTTTTGACAGCTCTACATCACTGGCACCTATAAGTTTGATGCCGGTCTTGTTTTCATCACCAAATGTTTTGGGAACAACAAACGTAATATTGACATCATCAAAAGAAACAAGTCCTTTTGTTAATCCATAGCAGGCAGTTCCTAATCCGCCCGTTATGTGAGGAGGGTACTCCCAGCCGAACATCAGTATTTTCACGTCTAACGATATTCAGTATGTATTATATCAAGTTACGAAATTCCGCTGAATAAATAAGCTGGTTGATGCACTTTTTATCTGGCAATTTCGATGATATTCATCATCTTTTCAGAAAATGCGAATGATAAACAGTTAGAAACTTTTATATAACAACTGCCTATAATTTTATAAATTGTAGGGGATTGGACGGAAGGTCGAATCATTTATTGATTATTACATACCTCCTGGCTAATTGCCTGTAATTTGTCCGTAGCCTTATTATGTAAATACCATCATTGATGCTCATGCCGGAATAATCCCAGTATATTTTATGCCTTCCGGCCGCCAGGTTTTTATCGGCAATTGTGCTGACAATCCTTCCGTTAAGATCAAGGATATCTATTACAGCTCTTCTGTTAGCAGTGATTTGGTTGCGTAAAATTTTCTGGATTGATTTACTATTTATATTCCTTTATCGAATGAGCGCCCTGTTCTTTTACGGATTTCAGATTATCGCTTTCAGCTTTATCATAATGAAGTTCAAAATAGAAGACAGATCCTATATTTAATTCGGACTCAACCCATATTTTGCCTTCCATGAGTTCTACCATCTTTTTGACTATGTATAGTCCTAGTCCTGTCCCGGGTATATTTGTATAATATTCATTATCAACACGTTCAAACCGACTGAAGATCTTTTGAAGCTTATCTTCAGGAATACCCATTCCTGTGTCTTTTACATAAAACAGTATTTTGTTCTCTTCATTAAATTTGTAACCGAACTCAATAAGTCCGTTACATGTAAATTTTAATGCATTGTTCAACAGGTTTTGCATTACCTTTCTCAGGCGGCATTCATCATTTTTTATTATTACATCTTCCTTATCATTAATATTTGCATATACCAGTTCGATCATACCCGGTTCTTTTTTATTTATTTCCGCCTTAAATGTCAGGTACAGTTCCATAAGAATATCCCTGACCGCTACCGGTTCTTTTTTTATCTTTAGCTGGCTCGCTTCAATTCTGGAGATATCTATTATGTTATCAATCAGGTTTAAAAGTTCAAGACTGCTTCTGTTGATATAGCTTATATATTCCAGTTTGTCTTTGACCGGCAGGGTATCATCTGCCAGTAAATTCGAAAACCCGATAATTGCATTCATGGGAGTTCTTATTTCGTGTGATAAATTGGCAAAGAAGGAAGATATAAGCTTATCGGATTCTTCGGATTTTGTTTTTAATGTCTGGGATTTTATTTCCAGTTGATTCAGTGCTTCTTTAAACAACTGGCATTTTTCTTTTTCATATTCAAGCTTCTTCCTATTTTCATACAGACATATGTAAGTTTTAATTTTACAGGCAAGGATAGATGATTGAACAGGTTTTGTAAGATAATCGACCATTACCGGGTCATTATTTGCGTCCGGATAATTTTCCCCTGGCTCGTTATCAGTAAGGAAAATTACAGGGAGCGATTCAGTTTTTTCGGATTGGCGTATTAGTTTCAGGATTTTACAACATTCATCTGCTGAAAGTCGGGTGTCTATTACAGCCGCTGCAAAGTCATGCTCTGCTGTAGCATTAAGTGCTTCATCGATTGAATTTACCAGGATTATTTCTGCGCTGCAATTTTTGGAAATACCGTCAAAAGCAAATGAATCCCCTGACTTATTTGTTATAATCAGTACTTTTTTGACGATCTTCATCATATTAATCTACTTAAAAATTAAGTATATTATTAATTAGCATGATGAGATAAAACAGCACTTTTAAGTAATAATCAATACTTATTACTTATCAGGAGTCTGTCCACTTATAGTTAGTTCGATATATGTTGGCAGTAAAATTAATGCTGATCCTTATATAAGTCAATTAACCGGGGGTGACATGCATTACTATACAGGGGTGATTTGGCTCATCATTATTTTCTCCTGTGCCAGGTTATTAACCATATTGATACCGTTTGACCAGGAGTTTTAACCAATGTTAACTTAGTGACAGCTTGCATGAACCTTGATAAATTTATAAATTGCATCAACAAAAAGATAAACGAAAATGAGAACCCGGAACTATTAAGATGGACATACATATTAGAAATATTGATAAGGAGACTGGCGCTAAATAAGAGTATTTTTGACAATTTGATGATGAATGATTTTATTCAAAATATCAGAATAAATAAATAGAAGGATGTTTAAAATATTTAAAAATATAGACCGTAAAAATTACAAACCCAGGTATGGCGGATTAGACATTTTTAAATTTATTGGGCCGGGTCTGCTCGTTACGGTTGGATTTATAGATCCCGGGAATTGGGCGTCTAATCTGGCAGCTGGCGCAGATTACGGATACGCTCTTCTATGGATGGTTACCTTATCTACTCTTATGTTAATATTATTGCAACATAATGTTGCTCATTTAGGTATTGCCACAGGACTTTGCCTTTCAGAAGCCACGACAATATACATTAAACCTCGCTACTCAAAGATTCTGATTTCATCGGCAATGCTGGCATCCATATCAACTTCGTTAGCAGAGATCCTGGGAGGGGCCATTGCCCTCAATATGTTATTTGCCATACCCGTCAGGGCCGGAGCCCTTTTAGTTACCGTTTTTGTAATGATTATGCTGTACACTAATTCTTACAGGATAATGGAGAAATGGATCATCGCTTTTGTTTCGGTTATTGGTTTGTCTTTCTTATATGAGCTTTCCCTTGTCAATATAGACTGGAATAATGCTATTACAGGTTGGGTTGTACCATCTTTTCCGAAAGGTTCCATGATTATTATTATGAGTGTTTTAGGTGCTGTAGTGATGCCTCACAATTTGTTTTTGCATTCTGAAATAATTCAAAGCAGACAATGGAATTTGAAAGATGAAAAAATCATAAAAAAGCAATTGAATTACGAATTTCTTGATACACTTTTCTCTATGATTATTGGCTGGGCTATCAATAGCGCCATGATTCTTTTGGCCGCTGCAACTTTTTTTAGAACAAGAACCCCTGTGTCTGAACTTGAGCAGGCCAAACATCTTTTAGCTCCGTTACTGGGTGATCATGCAGCAATTGTTTTTGCTATAGCTCTTTTATTTTCAGGTATTGCTTCCACAATAACTTCAGGAATGGCTGCAGGAACTATTTTTGCAGGTATGTATAAGGAGCCCTACGATATTAAAGATAATCATACCAGGATCGGGGTAGCTATATCCCTTATACTTGCATTAGTAATTATATTCCTGATAACTAATCCTTTTCAGGGGCTCATAATATCGCAGATGATTCTAAGTATTCAGTTGCCATTCACTATTTTTTTGCAGGTTTATTTAACATCTTCTGCCAGGGTAATGGGCAAGTACAAGAATTCCAATTTATCAAAAATTACTCTTTATGCTCTTGGCTTAATAGTAACTGTATTAAATATTGCCCTGTTTGTCAGTATGTTTTAGAACCTCTAAACCGGGGGTGACATGCGTTACTTGACAGGAATGATTCAGGTGATCACCTGGTACTCCGCAGCTTTAGCGTAGGAGGAGAGGTTCCGAGCGGAATCGAACCGCTGTAGATGGTTTTGCAGACCATTGCCTAGCCACTCGGCCACGGAACCCGTTAAATTTTAGCGAGCAAATATAAAATTAAGAAATAAGATTTACAAATGACATCAAAAAGCAGCCATTAGCAGATCAATATCTTTTGAAGGCAGCTCAAAGCGATTACCTATATATTCGTTTGTAAGAATGCCATTATAGATATAAACGCCGTGACGCACTCCAAGATCAGCTTTCAAAAAGGGCTTGATCCCTCCCGAGTTACCCATGTTAACAAGTATGGGAGATAATATGTTGCTAAGGGCTATAGATGCAGTTCTTGCCACTTTCGACGGCAAATTGGTAATACTATAATGAATAACGTCATGTTTAGTGTAAGCAGGATCTGAATATGGGCGGAATTCGGAAGTCTCTATACAGCCCCCCTGGTCAATGCTTATATCAATAATTATAGATCCTTTTTTCATCTCCTTAACCATATCTTCAGTAATAAAATATCGCGGTCCCGTATCCCATAAATTAATTGCACCAATAAGCACATCTGCAGATTTTAATGTTCTTTTTAAAACCTGCGGGTGAAAAATTGAGGTGAAGATTCTTTGTCCCAGGTTTTTCTGGAGTTCTTCCAGTTTATAGGGAGAGTTGTCAAATACCTTTACAATGGCTCCGAATCCGAGTGCAGCTCTTGCAGCATATTCTGCAGCCGTACCCGCTCCTATTATCACTACTTCAGTAGGGGTGATACCGGAAATGCCTCCAAGCATAACTCCTTTGCCACCGTCAATATTACTTAAATATTCACCTGCAATTATTATTGCCGTGTTCCCTGCTATGGCCCTCATTGATTCCAGGACAGGAAAACAGTTAAATTCATTTTTCATGTGTTCAAAAGCGATGGCTGTCACTTTTTTATCCATCATATTTATTATATATTCCCTGTTTTGGTTATTCATCTGAAGGGATGTAATAATAAGCTGATCACCTTTGAGCAATTTTATTTCTTCATCACTGAGCGGGGCGACTTTCAATAAAATGTCGGCATTCATAACCTGCTTTTTATTATCAATAATATATCCTCCGCACTCACTATATTCATTGTCTGAATAACGTGCTCCTTCACCTGCTTTTGATTCCATTAAAACATCATGACCATTATTAACAAGTACTTCAACAGCTTCAGGAGTCAGAGCAACCCTGCGTTCGACATTATGATCATCTTTAGGGATACCTATAATTATTTTTTTATGCTTTTTGCCTATTTCCAGCATTTCTTCCTGCGGTAAAATACCGCCATACATAAGAGGTACATTGGAGGAGTCGGGTTTCTGTTCAACCATTTGGCTTAATCTTTAATAAATTAATATAAAGCAATTATGCTAAGATAATTTAAAAAGCAATGTTAAAATTAACAAAATTAAAAATTAGTCAGAATAATAGAAAGACTGTAAGATGTATTTGAGGGACTTATATATGAATTTTTAACAGTCTTTTACTGGTATCAACCTCTTCAATGCTCACTTTAACAATATTATCAGCAAGTATATTTTCAGCCTTCTCAGGCCATTCAATAAAGCAATAAACATCTTCATACAGATAATCTTCAATTCCCAGTGCCAGCAGTTCATCCTCACTCTTAATCCTGTAAAAATCAAGATGGTATAACATGTCACCGGTGATTGTTTTATACTCGTTAATAATAGTGAAAGTCGGACTGTTTATAACATCAATGGCTCCTAATTCCTTGCAAAGAGCTATTATAAATGTGGTTTTGCCTGCACCCATTTTTCCATAAAAGGCAAATTTTTTATGGCCCCTGGTTTTTTGAAGGAACTGCTTTGCCGTTTCAGAGATCTTATTAACGTTATAGAGCTTGAGAGTGATCATCCGGTTTTATAAGTGACAATATATTAGTCGGTATCAGCAATGTTACAGGTTACTTTGAAATTAACCTTACGACAGGTACCAGCATTTCTTCCATTGATATGCCTCCATGCTGATATGTATTTTTATAATAATTTGCATAGTAGTTATAATTCTTGGGATAAACGAAATAATTAGAATTTGTAGCAAAAATGAATTTTGAACTTACGTTTGATTTGGGCAGGTGCGCATCATGCGGGTCTTTTATCTCAAATACATCCCGCGGATCATAATTCAGATTCCTTCCTATTTTATACCTTAAGTTTACGGAAGCTTTCCTGTCACCTATTACCTTAACCGGATTATTAACTCTTAATGTGCCATGATCGGTAGTAAAAATAACTTTTAAATTTTTATCAGCAAGAAGTTTAATCAGATCAAACAAATGGGAATGATTAAACCATGATAAAGTAAGTGAGCGGTAAGCCGAATCATTAACCGCGAGTTCACGAATCATGTTCATCTCGGTATTGGCATGAGACAGGAAGTCCACAAAGTTGTAAACAATGACAATAAGATCATTGGTGAGAATATTTGAAAAGCTATCCACAAGCTTCTTACCTGTTCGCGAGTTACTAACCTTTGCGTAATAGAACCTGTATTTTTTCCCCAGCCTGGCAAGCTGTTTACGCAGCAATTCTTCTTCATTTACATTTTTCGCTCCTTCCTCATCATCGTTCAGCCAGAGGTCAGGATTTAATTTCTGGATTTCCAGGGGCATTAATCCCGCGAACATTGCATTGCGCGCATATTGGGTAGCCGTAGGGAGAATACTGCAAAATATTTCATCACTCTCGGTAACAAAGTAATCATTAATAGTAGGATATATTGTTTTCCACTGGTCATACCTGAGATTATCAATAACAATAACTATTACTTTGTTATTCTCATCTACCAGGGGGAACACTTTTTCTTTAAAAACATTGGGAGATAGCAAAGGCTGTTCATGCTGCTTTTTATTGAACCATGATATATAATTCAGCTTGATAAATTTGCCGAATTTCAGATCTGCCCCGGCTTTTTGCATATAAAATATATCATTCATCCCGCCGTCAATTGATTTTTCAAGCTCAAGTTCCCAGTAAATGATCTTTTTATAAATTTCTATCCAGTCATTAAATGTTACGGCATTATCTACCTGCATGCCAATATTGGAGAACTCTGATCTGTAGGCCGATGTCGTTTCTTTGGTTATCAGTTGTTTGGTTTCAATATTCTTCTTTATTGTCAGCAGGATCTGATTTGGATTCACAGGCTTAATCAGATAATCTGCTATTTTCGAACCAATAGCGGCATCCATGATATTTTCTTCTTCACTTTTTGTTATCATCACCACCGGCAGGTGTGAACTATGGCTTTTAATTATATTTAAAGTTTCAATGCCACTGAGTCCGGGCATATGCTCATCAAGAAATACTATGTCGAAATGGTGGCTCCTTACCAAATCAATAGCCGTATCGCCATTGCTGGCAGTCATCACCTGGTAACCTTTTTCTTCAAGAAAAAGGATATAAGGTTTTAATAAATCAATCTCATCATCTGTCCACAATATTCTAATTTTCTTCATAGCATGAAAGCTCCTAATAATATTCATAAAAAAACTTGAGATATCTGTCAACAGATTTATCAGTTTTCAAAACATTTAAATTAGCTGCAGATATTACCATTTTTTGCACTTTCCTTTCATCCACATCTTTTAAAATAGATTTATCAGAAGATGCCTTATTATAATAATCCAGTGATTCGGCCTTATTCTTAAATGACCTGACTGTAATTATATTCTCACTGTCATTTATCTGGCTGCTTTCAGCCCTTAAATTCAGTTCGTCAAAATTATCAAGATTAAAGTTTATTATATTAAACAATAACTGGTTGAGATAGGTTTTGTCAGTCAACACAAATGCGAAAAGATGCTCGGTATTCTCTTCATATTTATAAAGAGATATTGCCATTTCCTTTTCTTCTTCTTCTTTCAGATCAGGATGTTCCTTATCGAGAAAGGCAATAATATTTTTTGCATTTTCGGCAATTTCTGTCATAGGGTAAGATGACACGATATGATACAATGTTTCTTTGAAAGTTTTAATATCTCTTGTTCTGCCTATTGACAGTGCCCTAAGATAGTCAAATTGAGGGGTCAGTCTATTATCCGGGTATGTTTTCAGGGCATATTCCGTTTGTTGAATAACATCATTATATTGCTTTCTCAGATATTTGTTGTATGTCTCGATATAATAGTCATGTATTTGATTTTGTTCTGCTTCAAGTTCTTTAAGATAGTCCGGATTTGCTAATAATTTGGCATATGTACTGTTAGGAAACTGGCTGATGATTTTATCCTTATATGTCTCGACCATAGCCTTATTGTTGATCTTAACATAAGTATCATACAGGTAATAATAGGATGACAGCAAATATTCCGTATCCGGATATCTTTTGTTAAGTTCTTTAAATGACTCAATTGATCTTTCATAGTCCTTGAGTTCATTTCTGTATATCATTCCCGTATTATACAATGCATTCTCAATGCGTTTATCTGAAATTACCAGCATTGAATCTGTCAGCGGAATATTTTTCAGATAGAAATCTCTTGATTTATTGCTGAGGACTTTATGATTTTTTGATTCTTCGTCTGTTACAAAGTTTGTTTCTTCGGTGCTGACACTTTCGCCAAAGCTTACTACATTTTTATTTGTCCGTCGCCAGTTATCTTCAAGCTTTCTGTTTCCCCATTTGAGCTTAAATTCTTTATATCCCAGGCTTCTCGCGGTCTCGTTATAAAAGTACCATTTTACTCCTTCTGAAAAGCCTTGTTGTCCTGTTTTTCTGTTTAATCCCATATTGTATCCGAACTGCTTGTCAAGTGCCTCTTCCTGCTTTCGTATTATTTCTTCCTGTTCTTTCTTTCTAACATCTTCGATTAGTTTATCAATATAATCAAGCAGTTCATTTTTTGGTAGTTTTGCCAGTCTTTGTACGCTATCTTCAAGGTTAACAGTATTGATTTCCTTAACCAGCATGGTCAGACTTTTGGATTTTGAATAGATTATATCATAGCCAGGGTAATCCGTTTTCAAAAGGGCTACGGCACTATCGTAATATGCCTGCGCATAAACATATTCGGGCATTTCATAATAGAGGTCGGCAAGGGTAAGGTAAGAACGGGACTTCTGGGTTACATTATTAACATTATGCTGAACTGATTTTTTATACTGCTTTATAGCTTTTGAAACATTTCCCTCTTTGTAGGCAATATTTCCCAGGGCATAATAAATCTGATCCTTGTATTCTGCATTTTTATCGTCTTTAAGCATCCTGTGGAGCTGTCCCTCAATTTCTCTCACCGATCCATAGCCCTTTTCATATGCCAGAGCACGGTTGATCCTTGCATTAAATGTCATTTCATAGGGAGGGTTCATCTTTATGACTTTGCTGTATAAACCGGAGGCTTTTTTTGTCAACCCGGTCTTTTCATATAATTGGGCAAGAATAAAGGTATACCTTGTCTTAGGCTTTTTTTTATGTACTTGATTTTTTGCTTTCTCCAGGTAAGCTATTGCACTTGACAGGTTATTCTGTTTAAGATAGTAATCAGCATATGTAGTATAAAAATCCACTTTTAACCGTTTTGGCAAATTTTCGTCATTTTCAAGCGCTGTTAAAATTTCTTCCGAGTTTTTATATTCACCCGTTTCATTATATATGCGGGCGAGCCATATATTCGCATCATAAGTGATCGATTCATCTTTAAATTCGTTATTAATAAACCTGAATGTCTCTTCGGCCAGCTTAAAATTATGTTCATGGAAATAAGCCTTGCCCATCAACAGGTAATTATCGTCAACCCATTTGTTAAATTCCTTCCTGTTATAAAATATCCTTTTCTTTTGTGATAGTGCAGTATTGTCCTTTAATTTCGGCTTGACAGTAATTGAATGCAGGGCTATAAGTTTTGTACCCTTCTTAATTGTCCTGTCCATATCAGGTGATACGGTTTTAGCCAGTTCTTTATCACAATATGTAAACACAGGCAATATTTCAGCATACTCATCTTTGAAGGAATCGTCTATCTTTTTCAGTCCTTTTTGAAAACTGACATTCCCGTTGAAAAGTATGTTATACCTGGCAGTAATATTGTGGTATGTACGTGTAATAACCGTATTTTTCTGTGTTGTACAACCGGCAAGTAAAACAACATATATCAATAACCAGGTTATGTTTGTATCTTTCCTTGGCATCAGTTACGACTATGGTTTAATATTAACTGAAAATTAATTAACATATTTTATCAGGCATATATTTTATTAATGATTTTCTTAATCAGCCGGGCTTCTTTAAAATAATACATCCTACAAGCTCAGGATGATCCTGCACCACTTCAACGGTTCTCAGATGTCTTATCATCCAGAGTATTACAAAATCTCCCGATGCCGCCCAGGTAAAAAAAAAGCCAAAAATAAATATTTTAAAATCCCCTGTCAAAAGTCCGGTTAACAATGGCAGAACACCTAAAATAATACCCGGCAAAACAATTCCTGTTCTATAGGCATTTACAGGCAAAGGTTCACTGCAATGTATATATGGAGCCAAATCAGGTTTCATTATTCCGAAAGATAAAGAACGAAATCCCTTTTCTGTAAAAAATACCCATATCAGTCCGTGCAGGAATTCGTGGGTAAATATTCCGGTTATCAGGACTATTATCGTCCAGAACAAATATTTGAATATATTATATACAAAACTAAATAATATAAAATTACCTTTTAGCAGGTTAATTTTAAGTTTCCAGTAATCAACAAGATCAGCACCCCATATAATAGCATAGGGAATACAAAAAAAGATAATTATCGCGATTAATATATAAAATGAGTACAGATAAGTTTTACTAACTGAAAGAGTTATTTCACCGGCATGGTCTTTTTGTTTGTCCATAAATTATTAATCAACTGCAATTACTTCTTTTATTCCAGGAACCTTTTCCTTTACTGCCTGTTCAATTCCTGATTTTAGAGTCATCATACTAAAAGGGCAGCCATTACATGCGCCTGTTAATTTTACTTTTACCGTCAAATCATCAGTAATATCGATTAATGTAACATCTCCTCCGTCAGCTTGCAGATAGGGCTTGATATAATCAATTACGGCATTTACTTTTTTTAGTAGTTCCTGTTTTTTAGAGTTATCCATCATTTTATAAATTTTATATTAATTTTTTTACACATTTGACTTTCACAAATTTATATATAATAATGATAAAAATTTGATTTTATTTAGATTAATTCTTTACTAGGATCCCAGTAGAGAGCTTCAAAGTCTTCTATCCTGTCATCTTCTACTTTCACTCCTTCACTTTCAAGTAATTCCTGCATCAGTGAGGCATGACGGAAATGGTGTTTTCCTGTAAGCAGGCCTTTCCTGTTCACTACACGGTGAGCAGGAACATAAAGTTCATTAAATCTTGTATTGTTTAAAGCCCATCCTACCATTCTTGAAGATTGAGGTGAGCCTAAATATTTTGCAATGGCTCCATATGTTGTTACCCGTCCGCTTGGGATCTGCCTTGTTATGTCATATACTTTTTCAAAGAAATTTGCATTATTCATTGTATGGTATTTCTTCAATTATAGTATTGCCTGCAAGTTTAAATCTCAAATAGTATATTTTTAAACCCTGTTCAAGAAATTTAATTTCATAAAATGTTTTAACTGATAATATATCATTATCAGCAAGCGAATCATACAAATCATCTGTACAATATTCAATTTCCAGCTTATTATATTTTATAATTTCAAGTGTGTAATTATACAGCAATCCGTTATCTGTTTTCAAGTGTATAAATCCGCCTTGTTTCAGAAATCCCCTGTACAAATTTAAGAACCTGCTTGAGGTAAGCCTTTTCTTTTTACTCTTTGGCTGTGGATCGGGGAATGTTATCCATATCTCATCAATTTCATTTTTACCGAAGAATGAATTAATCAGTTCAATCCGCGTTCTTAGAAATACTGCATTATTTATAGTTTCATCAAGTGCTAGTTTTGCACCTTTCCATATCCGGGCTCCTTTAATGTCAATTCCTATGTAATTTTTTTCTTTAAATCTTCTGGCCAGTCCGACCGTGTATTCTCCTTTGCCACAACCTAATTCCAGAACGACGGGATTATCATTTCCGAACAAATCTTCATTCCATTTGCCCTTTAATTTATAATCTTTATGATAAACATCATGAAAAGGTGGCTGCAGGACATTGTTAAACTTCTTCATTTCCTCAAATCGCTCCAGTTTTCTCTTTATCATTTTTCAGATTATGATTAGGAGATTACTTTTCTATCCTCAGTCCGACATCGACAATATTATCCAATTCGTCATCCCACATAGCCTGCTCAATATCAAATACATATATAC
>CAZOLY010000032.1:0-23755 GCA_964580815.1 uncultured Bacteroidales bacterium | reverse complement strand
CAACATGAATGACCTTGCCAATCCCAAAACGTTTATGTTCAACTTTCATCCCGGCCTGAATATTATCAGGATTATCAGGTATAAAATTTATGTCGGCTCTTTCCCGCGCATCATTATTAACAGATTCAGGCGTCCCAAGTTTCAGTAACTTCCTGTTCCCGATATTTACATAATTTTTGTCAAAATCCCTGCCCCGGTCTCTGCCCTGTAACTTATTGTTTTTATAATATGTGAGATCATCACCATAGTTTGGTATATTTGCCGCAGTTTCATTCTGACGGGGCCAGGAAACATATTTATCATCAATTTCTTTTATAAATCTACTTGGTGAACAGTCTACCGGAGTTCCCCATCTGTATCTCGACTGTGAATAAGTAATGGTTACTCTTTTTCTGGCTCGTGTGACGGCAACATAAAATAATCTTCTTTCCTCCTCGAGGTCTTTTGCAGACTCCAGGGACAGATGTGATGGCAGAAGATATTCCTCAACCCCCGCAACGTAAACATTATTAAATTCCAACCCTTTGGCTGAATGAATTGTCATAATAGTAACCTTATTTTTATCTTCCTCTTTTTCATTATCCATATCGGTAAGTAATGAAACGTTCTGAAGGTATTTATCCAGGGTGACAATTCCCTCCCCTTCATTTTCTTCAGTAAATTCCCTTATACCGTTTAAGAGCTCCTGAAGATTTTCATATTTGCTTATTTCTTCCGGAGTATAACCATTATAATATTCCTTTAGTATTCCTGTTGATGAAATAATATATCTTGCTAATTCATAAGCATTCTGGGTTTCAAGTCTTGAACTGAAACCTGAAATAGTACTAATAAATGATTTAATTTTATTTATAGTCCCTGCATTCAGACCGGGATTTTTATCATCCAGTTTAAGCAGTATTCTCCATATACTGCTATCAGTTTTATTGGCCTGTTCTTCAAGCTTCCCCAGTGTTACTTTTCCTATTCCGCGTGCAGGATAGTTGATAATTCTTTTTAAAGCTTCATCATCATCATTATTTACAGATAAACGTAAATATGCCAGGGTATCTTTAATTTCCTTTCTCTCATAAAATGATATGCTGCCATAAACCTTATAAGGTATATTTCTTTTTCTCAGAGCTTCTTCAAATATTCTCGACTGTGCGTTTGTCCTGTACATGACAGCAAATTCGCTGTACTGCTCCTGCTCACTTAATGCAGTATCGAGAATAGAGTTTGATATAAAGAACCCCTCCTCCGTATCCGTTAAGGTTCTTACAATCTTAATCTTTTCCCCGGTTTCATTATCAGACCATATTTTCTTATGAATCTGCCCTTTATTCATGGCAATAATGCTATTGGCCGCGGATACTATGGTTCTTGTTGAACGATAATTTCTCTCAAGTTTAAAAAGTTTATAATCCGGATAATCATTTTTAAAGTTTAATATATTTTCAATCTTAGCTCCCCTGAATGAATAAATGCTTTGCGCATCATCACCCACAACGCATACATTGTTTAGCAATGCCGAAAGCTTCTTAATAATCAGGTATTGAGAATAATTTGTGTCCTGGTACTCGTCAACAAGTATATAATTAAATTTTTGCTGGTATTTTTTGAGTACATCAGCAAAATCTCTGAAGAGAATGTTCGTGTTCAGGAGCAGATCATCAAAATCCATTGCGTTTGCATTCCTGCAACGGGCACAATAGATTCTGAATATATCGGCAACCATCGGCATCCTGGTGATCCTGTCATATTCTGCAATCTCTGAATTATTATTGTAAGCCTGGGCAGTTATCAGATTGTTCTTTGCCGATGATATTCTGCTATGAACGACACCCGGCTTATATATATTTTCATCAAGATTAAGTTCCTTTATAATAGTTCTTATCAGGCTTTTTGAATCAATGGTATCATAAATCGAATATTTCGAATCATATCCCATATGCTCTGCTTCAATTCTGAGTATCCTGGCAAATATGGAATGAAAAGTACCCATCCACAGATACCGGGCTATGCTATTGCCAACAATGTTGCCAATACGGACTTTCATCTCATTTGCCGCCTTATTTGTAAATGTAAGTGCAATAATATTGGCAGGATCAACACCTTTACTAAGCAGATAGGCTATTCTGTATGTTAAAACCCTGGTCTTCCCCGAACCGGCCCCTGCAATTACCAGGGACGGACCTTCAGTATTTATTACTGCTTCGTACTGGTCTTTATTTAATTCTTTTAAAAAATCCTGCACTTTATTATTCAGATTGAAATTACACTAAAATAACATTTGTAACCTGTTAAAATTACCTAATGAATTTGTATTTTTAAAAATTAATTAACATTGATTATATTTTCGTATCATTGCAATTTTCAAAATTATTTTGCACGCTAATAATATTTTAATTATTATTAAGTTAATAATAACACGACTTTAATTTTATTAAAATCAATATGTTGAGGCATTCATTAAAAGTTATTTGCATTGTACTGGTAACCAATACTGTTTATGTTAATGCCCAACTGTATGCTCCGGATGCCAATTATTCAGAAAAGGTTAAATATGACGCACCGGGTTCGACAGACTCGGTTTATATTTTTAATGTGCCTGAGTATGGTAGTTCCGCAAATGCCGGATTAGTAGCACTTTCTCCTGATGGAACGGACAACTGGGAATTTTTATGGTCACTATATAATCCGGCTACGGGTAATTTTATACCTGAAAGCACTTTTTCAGGCTCGTCCTCATATATTGATAACATAGAAACATCTGCCGGCTACCAGGTTGTATTTATAAAAAACGGAACCGTGGATACCTGCAGGGCATGGATTCTTATAAATGATTTTAATGTAAAGATAACAACCAAAGATAATTCCGGTAAACTACCCTCCCTCTATTTTTCATGTGAATATATTGATCTTGAAGCCGAAGTAAATGGAAATGCTTTATACTACTATATTCCCGGCAGAACGGACACAATTTTATATGTTTCAAATAGTTACAGCAATATTGAATGGGTAGCAGAAAACGAGGAAGGCTCAGGGTCAGGGCCGGGCGGTGTCCTGGATCCAAGAGTCAGCAATCCGCCTTATGAAGACACAAAATATATAATCACAGTCACAGACAAGTTTAATTGCGAACGTTCAGATACTGTCCTGTACGAATCTATCCAGTCAAAAGCCGAATTTGATAACGCGTATATAGAATTGACTGATGCTGAATATTATCCCGAAGAGTACGGGTTGTTCTATGGAGGTGATTATGATAAAATTTCTGCTCCGGCAAAATATAAATTTTTTAATACTGATTCAAGAAACGCTGCTACTTACCTTTTAAAATTTGGCAATGGAGATGATACAACTTTTTATAGCGGGGACGACACTATTATTTATGAATATATGCTCCCCGGAGATTATACGGCAACACTTGTAACAAAATCTGATAAACCCTACGAATGTGTTGATTCGTCAAGCATAGAAATTACTATTGATGAACCGTCAATGGGTGTTTATTCTGTTGGAGATGAAACCGGTGAACCTCCCCTATTGCCAAATGTTTTTACACCAAATTTGGACGGTTTTGGAGATGTATTAAAACAATTCCAGGAGGGAGGAGCCGGAAGCATTTCAGAAAATTATGGCAATGATCTTTTCAGATCTGCTGATGTTTCGGTTTATGATATTGACATCGTAATATTTAACCGTTATGGCAGAAAAGTGCATGCATATCATGGTAACATAAGGGACTGGAAGGGCTGGGACGGAAAAATTATGAACTCGGACAAAAATGCCAGTGAGGGAGTATATTTCTATGTTATCAGAAGAATAAGTGCTATTGAGAACTGGGAAACCCCGAAATTAATAGATTATAAAAAGAAAGTGCGAAGCGGGTGCATACACTTATTCAGAGAACCTTGAAATAAAAAACCTCAGGGTCTCTGAGGTTTTTATTGTATCATTCTATTCTTCTTCCTGCTCAACCTCGTAAGCTTTGAGCAACTGTTCCTGAATTTCACCTGAGACCTGCATATATTCTGAAAATTTCATCGAATATACGGCTCTGCCCCCTGTGAGTGAACTTAATGAAGTAGAATATTTGTCCATTTCAGCTAACGGCACCTTTGCGATAATCTTTTCAAATCCCTCTTCCCTTGACATTCCCTGAACTATGGCCCTTCTGCTTTGCAGGTCGCTGATCACATCTCCCATTCTGTCAGAGGGCACCAATACTTCCAGTTCATAAATAGGTTCGAGTATTTTTGGTGCTGCCTTTTTGAATGCCATACTAAAAGCATTTCTGCCGGCAAGTCTGAATGATATGTCATTTGAATCAACAGGATGCATTTTTCCATCATAGACGGCAACTTTAATGTCTCTTGCATAGGAACCGGTTAAAGGCCCTGCTTCAATCTTCTCCATAATACCTTTTAATATTGCCGGCATAAATCGCGAATCTATGGAACCGCCGACGATACAATTGTAATATATTAATTTGCCCCCCCATTGAAGATCAACCTCATCCTTGTCTCTTACAGATATCTTTATTTCTTTTCCCTCAATCTTATAAAATTTAGGGTCCGGAGCACCTTCCACATATGGTTCAACAATAAGGTGCACTTCACCAAATTGTCCGGCCCCGCCCGATTGTTTTTTATGCCTGTATTCAGCCTGGGCAATTTTTGTAATTGTTTCTCTGTATGGAATTTTAGGCTTAATAAATTCAGTATCAACTTTGAATATGTTATCAAGGTGCCATTTTAAAATATTAAGATGGTATTCTCCCTGTCCATATACTAATATTTGTTTCAGCTCCTTGGAATATTCTATAATTATTGTCGGATCCTCATCATGCATCCGCTGCAGCATTTCTCCGAGCTTTTCCTCATCACCTTCACTTACAGGCTTAATTGCAGCACGATATTTTGGTTCAGGGAATTGTATAGGTTCAAATTTTATCCTTTCCGCTGCCAAAGTATGGTTGGTCTTTGTACCCTTTAATTTAACAGTTGCTCCTATATCACCTGCAGCCATAACCGGAACCTTTATCCTGTTTTTGCCGGCAACAACAAAAATTTGAGCAATCCTTTCCTTATTATTAGTAGTCGTGTTTATTAAATCAATACTTTCCTTAATCTCCCCCGACATTACCTTAAAATAATTTATCTCACCTATGTGAGGTTCAATGGAAGTTTTAAATACAAAAAGTGACGGCTTACCCGCTTTTTCACATTTGATTTCTTTCCCCGAAACATTTGGGGGAGGCATGTCTGCAGGACAAGGCACTGTATTTACAATAAATTCCATCAATCGCCCGACACCAATATTATTTTTTGCAGATATACAAAATACCGGGAATATTCCACGTTGTATTAACCCAATAGTAATTCCCTTCCTTATTTCCTCTTCACTAAGTGTATCTTTTTCAAAATATAATTCCATCAATGCCTCATCATTTTCCGCTGCATTTTCAATTAGCTCATGTCGCAGTTTACCGGCATGGTCTAACTGATCGGCAGGTATATCAAGTATTTCAGGCTTACCTCCATCAGCAGGATATTTATACATCTTCATTGTTAAAACATCAATTATTGAATTAAATCCGGGCCCCGGATTCACCGGATATTGTATTATTGTAACATTATTACCGAAAAATTCCTTTGTTGTTTCAATGCATTTTTCAAAATTCGTTTTCTCATGATCCAGTTGATTTATAACCAATACCATAGGAATATTGAACTTTTTAAGGTATCTGCCATGGACCTCCGCTCCAACTTCTATTCCACTTTGTGCATTGATAAGCAACAAAGCGCTATCGGCTACTCTTATTGAGGAAATAACCCCTCCAATAAAATCGTCAAGCCCTGGGGCGTCAATAAAATTTATTTTATTATCATTATATTCAGTATAAAGCAGTGTTGAAAAAACCGAGCTGGTATTGTAATGTTCAATCTCCTTATAATCGGAAACAGTATTTTTATTATCAACATCGCCTCTCCTCTCAATTATTCCGCCTTCATATAGCATCGTTTCAGATAAAGTCGTTTTTCCCGAACCTGCATTCCCAACAATTACAAGGTTTCTAATTTCACTTGTCATATATGTTTTCATTTCACTTAAGTATTGATTTAATATTATTATAGACCCCTTAAAAAGGACTTGCAAAAATAGTAATTTTTTAACAAGAAGCAAGATACATAAATCATTTGAGCTGCGACTACATTAAGTGTTGAATATTACATATTTATGCAATATCTAATACAAGTATTAAAGATTAAATAAAATTATCGGAGATATGTATTAAAGATTCAATAAAATATTTTATTCAGCTTGTTGTTTTTCAAAAAAAAAAATCTACCTTTGCAACCCAATTTACGGACTTGAAACCAAGTATATTAGTATATATGCCAACTATACAGCAATTAGTAAGAAAAGGAAGATCAAAAATTAAGGACAAAAGTAAAGCTCCTGCGCTTGATCTTTGTCCCCAGAAAAGGGGAGTATGTGTACGTGTTTATACCACAACTCCTAAAAAGCCAAATTCTGCCATGCGAAAAGTAGCAAGAGTAAGGTTAACAAATGGCAAAGAAGTGAACGCATATATACCAGGAGAAGGCCATAATTTACAGGAACACTCGATTGTACTGATAAGGGGAGGCAGGGTAAAAGATCTGCCAGGTGTACGGTATCATTTAATAAGGGGTGCACTGGACACATCAGGGGTTGAAGGACGTACCCAGAGAAGATCAAAATACGGTGCAAAGATGCCCAAGTAATAATTTAGTTAATAATGAATTAACAATGAGAAAAGCAAAACCAAAAAAAAGTATACTTCTCCCTGATCCGAAATTTAATGACCCTCTTGTTACAAGGTTCGTGAACAGTATTATGTTTGAAGGGAAAAAGAGTGTTGCTTTCAAAATATTTTACGAGGCACTTGAGATTGTTGAAGAAAAGGGCAAAGACCTGGAAGGAACACCGCTGGAAATTTGGAAAAAAGCCCTTGATAATATCACCCCTCAGGTTGAAGTTAAAAGCAGAAGAGTTGGAGGTGCTACATTTCAGGTACCCACTGAGATAAGACCTGACAGAAAAATATGCCTCAGCATGAAAAATATGATTCAGTTTGCAAGAAAAAGAAGTGGAAATTCTATGAGCGAGAAACTGGCAGCTGAAATACTTGCTGCATACAATGAAGAAGGGGGAGCTTATAAAAAGAAAGAAGAAACGCATAGAATGGCTGAAGCAAACAAAGCATTTGCACACTTCAGGTTCTAACAAAGATATTTGACAATATTAGAATTTTATTATAGCTGCTAGCTGATAATTAGTATAATGAGTAAAGATTTAACTTATACCAGGAACATTGGGATTATGGCCCATATCGATGCCGGAAAGACTACCACCACCGAGCGTATACTGTTCTATACTGGTATAACTCACCGTATTGGCGAAGTTGACGATGGAGCTGCAACTATGGACTGGATGATACAGGAACAGGAAAGAGGGATCACGATTACTTCTGCCGCAACTACCACCTACTGGAATTTCCAGGATAACAAATTCAAAATAAATATTATAGATACTCCAGGACATGTTGATTTCACTGTTGAGGTTGAACGATCATTGCGGGTATTGGATGGTGCTATTATTATATTCTGTGCCGTGGGAGGTGTGGAACCTCAATCAGAAACCGTATGGAGACAGGCTGATAAATACGGAATCCCTCGAATAGCATTTGTAAATAAAATGGATCGCACAGGCGCTGATTTTTTTAATGTTGTCAAACAAATTAAGGAAAAACTGGGAGCCAATCCCGTGCCTGTCCAGATACCTATAGGTTCTGAAGAATCATTTGAAGGTGTGGTTGACCTTATTGAACAGCGTGCTGTTATCTGGAAAGAAGATGATACATTGGGGATAAAGTATGAATATACTGATATTCCCGGGGATATGTTAGAAATAACCGAGGAATGGCGCGATAAATTAATTGAGGTAGTATGTGAAACCGATGACAGCTTGCTTGAAAAATTCCTTGAAAATAAAGAATCTATTACCGTTGAAGAATTATTAAAGGCAACACGTAAAGCTACCCTTAAAAGAACAATCATCCCTGTATTGTGCGGCGCAGCATTTAAAAACAAAGGAGTACAGCGACTCCTGGATGCTATTTCCGCTTTCCTTCCCAATCCTTATGATATTGGTCCGATTAAAGGCAGAAATCCCCGTAACGATCAAAAAATAGAGAGGAATCCTGATCCGGATGAACCATTGGCAGCACTGGCCTTTAAAATAGCTACCGATCCTTTTGTCGGAAGACTTGTTTTTCTCAGGATTTATTCAGGATATATTGAATCCGGAATGAACGTTTATAATCCCAGAACAGAGAAAAAGGAAAGAATTACCCGCCTTTATCAGATGCATGCTAATAAGCAAATCCCCAAAAACCGTATTGAAGCAGGTGATATTTGCGCTGCTGTCGGACTGAAAGAATTGGTCACCGGTGATACACTGTGTGATATTAAAAAACCTATCTATCTTGAATCAATGACTTTTCCGGAACCAGTGATTGGCATGGCCATAGAGCCCAAAGTGCAAGCAGATATTATGAAGCTTGGAATTGCCTTGGGTAAATTATCTGAAGAAGATCCGACTTTCCGGGTAAAAATAGATGAGGACTCGGGACAAACAATAATAAGCGGAATGGGAGAACTTCACCTTGAAGTATTAATGGACAGGCTTAAAAGAGAATTTAACCTTGAATGTAATAACGGGACCCCACAGGTAGCATATAAAGAAGCGATAGATTCAATAGTCGAATACAGGGAAGTATTTAAAAAGCAAACTGGTGGCAGAGGAAGGTTTGCAGATATTCTTGTCGAACTTTCGCCAGCTGACAAGGGTGTCAAGGGCCTCCAGTTTATTGATGAGGTTAAAGGCGGGAACATACCCAGAGAATTTATACCTGCCGTAGAAAAAGGATTTAAAGAAGCTATGCGTAACGGAATATTGGCCGGATTTCCCCTTAACAGTCTGAAAGTTGTACTTAAAGACGGATCTTTTCACCCTGTTGACTCCGACTCCTTATCTTTTGAAATTGCAGCCAGACAGGCTTTTAAAAATGCTATGAGAAAAGCAAAGGTGAAATTGCTGGAACCAATAATGGCAGCTGAAGTAGTGACTCCCGAAGAATATATGGGTGATGTTATAGCTGACTTTAACAGACGAAGAGGAAAAGTTGAAGGTATGGAAACCAAAGGCGGGGCAAGGGTTATTAAGGCCAAAGTGCCCCTAGCCGAAAAATTCGGCTACGTAACAATTTTAAGAACCATAACATCAGGCAGGGCAACCTCAACAATGGAATTCTCGCATTATGAAGAAGTGCCTCCTGAAATTGCACAGGATGTAATTGAGAAAATTAAAGGACTGAAAGCTTTTGTATAATTAAAATTTATTATTAAAAATAATGAGCCAGAAGATAAGAATAAAATTGAAGTCTTATGATCATAATCTAGTAGACAAATCTGCTGAGAAAATTGTAAAGACTGTAAAAACAACCGGAGCAGTTGTAAACGGACCTATTCCTTTACCCACGCATAAGAGAATATTTACAGTCCTGAGGTCTCCCTTTGTTAACAAAAAATCAAGGGAGCAATTCCAGCTATCGTCATACAAAAGACTATTGGATATATATAGCTCTACTCCAAAGACTATTGATGCTTTAATGAAACTGGAGTTGCCGAGCGGAGTAGAAGTCGAGATAAAAGTATAACAATTATAAAACTTAATATACAATGCCAGGATTAATAGGGAAAAAAATCGGTATGACTTCAGTCTTCGATGAAAATGGAAATAATGTGCCTTGCACTGTCCTTGAAGTAGGTCCCTGTGTTATAACTCAGATAAAAACCGTGGAAAGCGATGGTTATGCCGCTGTGCAGCTGTCTTTTGGTGATAAAAAAGACAAAAACACTACCAGGGCCATGATGGGCCATTTTAAAAAAGCCAACACCTCAGCAAAAAGAAAAGTCGTGGAACTAAGAGGATTTGTTAAACACTGGAAAATGGGTGATATTATTACGGTTGACTACTTCAAAGATGATGTATGGCTGGATGTTACCGCACAATCAAAAGGTAAAGGATTTCAGGGTGTTATTAAAAGACATAATTTTGCCGGCGTAGGTGATGCTACCCACGGACAGCATAACAGAAGCAGGGCACCTGGCTCTGTAGGCGCTTCTTCTTTCCCTTCAAGGGTATTTAAAGGAATGAGGATGGCCGGACAAACCGGTAATAAAACAGTGAAAATACTTAACCTCAGGAAGGTAAAGATCATACCAGAACAAAATCTGTTAATCCTGAAAGGATCAGTACCCGGCTCAAAAGGTTCATATGTAGTTATTGAAAGTCCCGATAGAATATAAAATTAAATGCTAAATGAAACTGTCTGTTATAAATACTTCAGGAAAGGATACAGGTAAAAAAATCGAATTAAAAGATTCTGTTTTTGGTATAGAACCAAACGATCATGCCATATATCTCGATGTTAAGCAGTACCTTGCAAACAAACGTCAGGGAACAAGTAAAACAAAAGAAAGAGCAGAAATAACAGGGAGCACAAGAAAACTAAGAAGACAAAAAGGTACAGGCTCAGCGCGTGTTGGCAGTATAAAAAATCCAATATTTAGAGGAGGAGGCAGAATTTTCGGACCACAGCCCCGCAGTTATGGCTTTAAATTGAATAAAAAGGTAAAAAAATTAGCACGTAAATCAGCTCTCTCTTACAAAGCCAGAAATAATGGCATTATGATTATGGAAGATTTTAATTTTGAATTGCCCAGAACAAAAGAATATATAAAGCTTGTTGATAGTTTAAAAATAAAAGACAATAAATCTTTAATAGTGCTAACCGAACCGAATAAAAATATATATTTGTCATCCCGAAATTTAAAAGATTCAAAGGTTGTATCTGTTTCAGATTTAACAACATACGACATCATGAACTGTTCCATTATTGTCTTTGAGGAAAGTTCCATTGATGTTCTTAATAAAATGTATGAAAACTAAATAATTTATTTAAATAAAATGAGCATACTATTAAGGCCCATCGTTACTGAAAAAATGACTTCGCAAGGTGAAGATATGAACCGGTATTGTTTTATTGTCGACAAAAGGGCTAATAAACTTGAAATAAAGAAAGCTGTTGAAGAACTGTATGATGTATCAGTAGCCTCTGTTAATACTATGCGTTACAGGGGAAAAATGAAAACGCGATACACTAGAACCGGAATTATCAGCGGAAATACAAAATCGCTTAAAAAAGCGATAATTACTTTAATTGAAGGAGATACAATAGATTTTTATAGCAATATCTAATTATTTAATATGGCTGTACGAAAACTTAAACCGGTAACACCTGGTCAGAGACATAAAATAGCATCTGATTTTGATGATATAACAAAGGTTGCCCCTGAGAAATCCCTGATAAGGCCTCTCAGGAAAACAGGTGGTCGAAACAATTATGGTAAAATGACCATGAGATATATTGGAGGTGGCCATAAACGAAAATTCAGAGTTATCGATTTCCTTAGAAATAAAGACGGCATGGCAGCTACTGTTAAAAGTATTGAATACGATCCAAACCGGACAGCAAGAATATCGCTGCTGGTTTATGAGGATGGAGAAAAAAGATACATAATTGCACCTAACGGACTAAAAGTTGGACAAACAGTAAGATCAGGAAGCGGAATAGCACCTGAAGTTGGAAATACTTTGACTTTGGCTGAAATACCTCTGGGGACACTTGTTCATAATATAGAGCTAAGACCCGGCAGAGGTGGTGTACTGGCAAGAAGTGCCGGTTCCTATGCACAGCTTACTTCAAGGGATGGCAAATATGCAATAATTAAATTACCTTCCGGCGAATCAAGGATGATACTTACTTCCTGCAGAGCTACCATCGGAACAGTTTCAAATTCTGATCACGGTCTTGAAAGATCAGGTAAAGCCGGCAGATCAAGATGGCTGGGCAGAAGGCCGAGAGTGAGAGGAGTTGCTATGAATCCGGTCGATCATCCTATGGGTGGAGGTGAAGGTAAAGCTTCGGGTGGCCATCCCAGATCAAGAAAAGGAATAATTGCCAAAGGTTTCAAAACAAGATCAAAGAATAAAGAATCAAATAAATATATTATCGAAAAACGTAAGACTAAAAACGATTAACAGAATATACTATGAGCAGGTCTCTGAAAAAAGGTCCATTTATCGACTTTAAACTTGAAAAAAGAATAATTGATATGAATAAGACTAGCAAAAAGTCAGTTATTAAAACATGGTCGAGAAGATCGGTCATATCACCCGATTTCGTTGGGCATACTGTTGCAGTACACAATGGTAACAAATTTATTCCTGTTTATATAACAGAGAATATGGTGGGACATAAGCTCGGGGAGTTTTCTCCAACAAGGATATTCAGGGGACACGGAGGGAAACAGAGATAAAAAATAATGCACTTTAAAAAGATACAATAAAATGGGGTCACGAAAAAGACAGAGAGCTGAACTTTTGAAAGAAGCGAGAAAAAACAAATATATCGCTAAACTTAATAATTGTCCTACTTCTCCCAGAAAAATGCGACTTGTTGCAGATATGATCAGGGGAGAAGAGGTGAATAAGGCACTGGATTTACTTAGATTTTCATCAAAGACGGTGGCTAAAAACGTTGAAAAACTTTTATTATCGGCTATTGCCAACTGGCAAGGTAAAAATGAAAAAGCCAGAATAGATGATAGCCACCTTTTTGTCAAGGATATTTTTGTAGATCAGGGCCGGACACTAAAAAGAATTCGCCCTGCACCCCAGGGAAGGGCATATAGAATAAGAAAAAGATCAAATCACGTGACAATAATTTTAGATAGTTTAAATAAACCGGACGAAAAAGAAAATCAAACTAAAAAATAATATTTTAATGGGACAAAAAGCAAATCCGATAGCCAATAGATTAGGCCTGATAAAGGGTTGGGATTCCAACTGGTTTGGAGGTAAATTTTATGCAGATAAAATTGCCGAGGATTTTAAGATCCGTGAGTATCTTAATGCAAGGCTTATGAAAGCAAGTATCTCAAAGATAATTATTGAACGTACCTTGAAGCTTATTACAGTTACTGTTAACACGGCAAGACCCGGAATAATAATAGGCAAGGGAGGACAAGAAGTTGATAAACTCAAGGAAGAGCTAAAGAAAATAACAAATAAAGAAATCCAGATCAACATTTTTGAAGTTAAAAGGCCCGAATTGGATTCTACAATTGTAGCAAACAACATAGCAAAGCAAATTGAAGGTAAAATATCCTACAGGAGAGCAATAAAGATGGCTATGGCATCAACTATGAGGATGGGCGCTGAAGGAATAAAAGTAATGATATCAGGGAGACTGGGTGGTGCCGAAATGGCAAGATCGGAGATGTATAAAGAAGGAAGAACACCATTGCATACATTAAGAGCTGATATTGATTACGCTGTTGCTGAGGCCCTGACAAAGGTCGGACTAATTGGAATAAAGGTGTGGATATGCAAAGGAGAAATTTTCGGTAAAAGGGACCTTTCTCCCAACATTGGAGTAAAAAGCTCCAAACCAAAAGGAAATATAAAGAAAAGAAGAAAATAGAAATCCAGAAAATTAAATGAATTCCAGTACATAATTAAGGAGTTTTAAAATGTTACAACCAAAGAAAACAAAATATAGAAGATGTCAAAAGGGGAGAATGAAGGGAAGTGCTCAAAGGGGAAATACACTGGCTTTCGGTTCATTCGGCATTAAGGCATTGGAATCTGCATGGATTACAGGCCGGCAAATTGAGGCAGCGCGCCAGGCAGTGACACGTCACATGAAGCGTGAAGGACAAATATGGATTCGGATATTTCCGGATAAGCCAATTTCAAAAAAACCTGCGGAAGTTAGAATGGGCAAAGGCAAGGGTGCCCCTGAAGGATTCGTCGCTCCTGTTACTCCGGGCAGAATAATTATTGAAGCTGAAGGTGTATCCATAGCTGTAGCAAAAGAAGCTTTGCGCCTGGCTGCACAAAAACTTCCCATAACGACCAGGTTTGTGGTCAGACATGATTATGTTGAGAATTAATACTTTTAGTTATGAAAGCATCTGAGATTAAAGAACTCTCTGTAAAAGAAATTGAAGAAAGGATTGACAATGAGAAAAATTTCCTGATAAAGCAGAAGCTGAATCATGCAATTTCTCCGCTTGACAATCCATTGAAAATCAGGGAAACAAAAAGAACAATTGCGCGGCTGAAAACTATACGTCGGATAAAATTACAGGAAAAGAATAAGGAAACCTAATCTATAATAAATGGAGAAAAAAAATTTAAGAAAAGAGCGCGTTGGTATAGTTGTTAGTAACAAGATGGATAAATCCATTATAGTTGCTGAAAAAAGAAAGGTGATGCATCCTATATATGGAAAATATATTATCAAGACTAACAAATTTGTCGCACATGATGAGAAAAACGAATGCAGCATAGGTGATTTGGTCAGAATTATGGAAACACGTCCATTGAGTAAGAAAAAAAACTGGAGATTAATTGAAATAATTGAAAGAGCTAAATAGTCATGATACAACAAGAATCAAAATTGTCGGTTGCTGACAACAGTGGTGCTAAAGAAGTTCTTTGTATAAGAGTCCTGGGTGGCACAAAGAAAAGATATGCAAGCATTGGCGATAAGGTGGTTGTTACTGTTAAAAACGCATTGCCTTCAGGGGAAGTAAAAAAAGGTACAGTAAGTATGGCTGTTGTTGTCAGAACAAAAAAAGAGGTTCGAAGATCTGACGGATCATATATACGTTTTGATGATAATGCATGCGTTCTTCTTACCAATGCGGAAGAATTAAGAGGCACAAGAATTTTTGGACCCGTAGCACGGGAGCTTCGCGATAAATACATGAAAATTATATCATTGGCACCTGAAGTTTTGTAACAAACTAAAATTAAATTAAATGCAGAAAAAATTGCATATAAAAAAGGGAGATACGGTATTTATTATTACCGGAGAATATAAAGGACAAAAAGGCAGGGTACTTGAGGTTATACGTAAGTCAAATAAGGCTATTGTGGAAGGTATTAATATGATTTCGAAACATACAAAACCCAATTCCAAACAGCCTCAGGGGGGAATAATAAAAAAAGAAGCACCAGTACATTTGTCAAATTTGATGCTTATAGATCCATCATCAGGAGAACCAACAAGAATAGGACGGAAATTAAGTGATAAAAATAAACTATACAGATATTCAGTAAAATCAGGAGAGGAGATTAAGTAATGGCCTATATACCAAATCTTAAAAAGAAATATAAGGATGAGATTATCCCGGCATTAACCAAGGAATTTGGATACACATCGGTAATGCAGGTACCCCGGCTGGAAAAAATTATAATCAACCAGGGAGTGGGACAGGCTGTAGCTGACAAGAAACTTATTGAAGTTGCACAGGAGGAACTTTCCCTGATCTCCGGGCAGCATGCTATTCAAACACTATCAAAGAGAGATATATCCAACTTCAAGCTAAGGCGTAAAATGCCGATAGGTGTTAAGGTTACCCTTAGAAAAGATAAAATGTACGAATTCCTGGAAAGGTTAATAAATGCATCTCTGCCAAGAATCAGGGATTTCAGGGGATTAAATCCCAAGCTCGACGGAAGGGGTAATTATAATTTAGGTATAGCTGAACAAATAATTTTTCCCGAGATCGATATTGATAAAATAAATAAGATTTTAGGCCTTGAAATTACTTTCGTTACAACCGCTAAAAGCGACGAAGAAGGATTTTCTTTATTAAGGGAATTTGGTTTACCATTTAAAACTGTTAAAAAATCATAGTATGGCAAAAGAATCAATGAAAGCCCGTGAAATAAAGCGTCAGAAACTGGTAGCTAAATACGCAAAGAAAAGAGCAAAACTAAAAGCTGACGGAGACTACCAGGGATTAAGCAAATTGCCCAGAAACTCTAATCCTAACAGGTTGCATAACAGATGCATACTTACTGGAAGACCAAAGGGTTATATGAGACAATTCGGACTTAGCAGAATAACTTTCAGAGAAATGGCCTCTGAAGGATTAATACCAGGAGTGAAAAAAGCAAGCTGGTAATAAAATGTTAATTTAAAAAATAAATATTAAATACAGAATTTTTATGACAGATCCCATCGCCGACTATTTGACCAGAATACGAAATGCCATAATGGCTAAGCATAAAGTGGTAGATATACCTGCTTCAAACCTGAAGAAGGATATTACAAGGATACTTCATGATCAGGGCTATATTCTTAATTATAAATTTATTGACGATAATATCCAGGGTATAATAAAAATTGCATTGAAATATAATTCTGAAACAAAACTGCCGGCAATAAAATCTATTAAAAGAATAAGCCGCCCCGGACTAAGAAAGTACGCGAGAAAGGATAGGGTACCAAGAGTATTGAACGGACTGGGTATTGCTATTTTATCAACATCAAAGGGAGTGATGACAGACAAAGAAGCACGAAAGCAAAATATTGGCGGTGAAATAATATGTTATGTACACTAAACAGGAGGTTATATAAATGTCACGAATAGGTTTGCTACCGATAGATGTTCCGGAAGGTGTCACAGTAAATGTGGACACGGGGAATATTGTGAAAGTCAAGGGCCCATTAGGAGAATTGACACAAAAGGTCAATCCTGATATTAAGATTGAAATTAAAGATAATCAAATATTAGTAAAAAGACCTACCAATCAGAAAAGACATAAAGCAATGCATGGCTTATACCGTGCACTAATAAATAACATGGTAGTAGGCGTTTCCAGGGGTTATACCATTCAACAGGAACTGGTTGGTGTCGGTTACCGGGCAGAAGCAAAAGGACAAAGACTTGAGTTAAACCTGGGATATTCTCATGATATCCACATAGAACTCCCAAAAGAGATAAAAGTGGAAACAGTAACTGAAAGGAGAAGTAATCCGATTATTACCCTTAAAAGTGCTGATAAGCAGTTAATCGGACAAGTAGCGGCGAAAATACGGTCACTAAAAAAACCTGAACCATACAAAGGTAAAGGTGTAAAATTTGTAGGTGAACAACTTAGGAAAAAAGCAGGAAAATCTGCAAGTGTTTAACATTAGAATATACTTTAATTATGGCAATAACTAAACAGGAACGAAGATTTAGAATAAAGAAAAGAATAAGAAAGATAGTGTCCGGGACTAAAGAAAAGCCAAGATTATCGGTGTTCCGCAGCAACAGGCATATTTATGCCCAGTTCATTAATGACATTGAAGGAAAGACCTTGCTTTCCATATCTTCTTTAAATAAAGAGATTGCTGAAAAGAAAAATATTACAAAAACTGAACAGGCAAGACTCGTTGGAAAACTTACAGCTGAAAAATCAAAAGCTGCAAAGATAACAAGTGTGGTATTTGATAGAAACGGTTATCTATATCACGGTAGAGTTAAAGCTCTTGCCGATTCTGCAAGAGAAAGTGGATTAAAATTTTAGGAAAATGTCAACAACTATTATTAGAAGAGTCAGAACAACTGACTTGGATTTAAAAGACCGGCTGGTAAGTATACAAAGGGTAACAAAAGTTACTAAAGGTGGACGGACATTCAGTTTTTCCGCTGTGGTTGTCGTTGGTAATGAAGACGGCATCGTTGGTTTTGGACTGGGAAAGGCTAATGAAGTTACTACTGCCATAGCAAAGGGAATAGAAGATGCAAAGAAAAACCTGATAAAAGTGCCTGTCTTAAACGGCACCATTCCGCATGAGCAGTTTGCAAAATATGGCGGTGCTAAAATATTCATTAAGCCAGCATCAGGCGGCACAGGAGTGAAAGCCGGAGGAGCAATGCGTGCAGTCCTTGAAAGTGTTGGAATAACTGACGTGCTGGCCAAATCAAAAGGATCTTCAAATCCGCATAATCTGGTTAAAGCAACATTTGCTGCACTCCTGCAGCTTAGAGATCCATATACTGTTGCTCAGCAAAGGGGTATTAACCTTGATAAAGTTTTTAACGGATAATAGATATGATAATATATTCACAAAATGGCAAAGATTAAAATTACTCAAATAAGAAGCAGAATAGGAAGTTCAAAGAGACAGAAAAGAACGCTTGACGCACTCGGATTAAGAAAAATAAGCAGTACTGTTGAGATAGAAGCTACACCTCAAATTATAGGTATGGTAAATAAAGTCAGGCATCTGGTAAACATTGAAGAATCAGTTTAATTAATGATATTACAGTAAATATGGACTTAAGCAATCTTAAACCAGCGAGAAACTCGGTTAGCAAAAATAAGGTAAGGCTTGGAAAAGGACAGGGATCGGGAAAAGGGGGAACCTCCACAAAAGGCCATAAAGGGGCTAAATCCCGGGCCGGCTACAAAAGGAAAAAAGGTTATGAAGGAGGACAAATGCCATTGCAGAGAAGAGTCCCCAAATACGGATTTACCAACATTAACAAAAAAGAATATAAAGGTATTAATATAAGTACTTTGCAAAATCTAGCTGATAAGAAAAATTTAACATCAATTGACGTGCAAAAATTAATTGATGAAGGTTTTGCTTCAAAAAAGGATCTGATAAAAATTCTTGGGAATGGTAAATTGACATCCAAACTTGAAGTCAAAGCCCATGCTTTTTCAAAATCTGCTAAGCAGGCTATTGAGTCTTTAAATGGTACTGCTATAAAAATATAAGTGAATGAAAGCATTTTTTGATACAATTAAAAACATTTACAAAATTGAGGATCTCAGAACAAGGCTATTATATACTCTTGGAATACTGCTAATATACAGACTAGGAGCGAAAATTGTATTGCCAGGAGTGGATCCTTCACAGTTACAAGTTTTGCAAGACAGAGCATCCCAGGGTGTATTAGGTTTGTTAAATATGTTTTCGGGTGGCGCTTTTGCCAATGCATCAATATTTGCTTTAGGAATTATGCCATATATATCTGCCTCAATTGTAATACAATTGCTGGGAATAGCAGTCCCGTATTTCCAAAGGTTACAAAAAGAAGGAGAGAGTGGCCGCAGAAAAATCAACCAGATAACAAGATATCTGACCGTAGGCATCTTATTAATCCAGGCACCGGCATATCTTACGCAAATCCCCGCGGAAGCGCGCGTTATACAAAGATTATTTGTGCCGTTTTCCGTACTTATTCTTACAACAGGAACAATGTTTATTATGTGGCTGGGAGAAAGAATAACGGACAAGGGTATTGGTAACGGTATATCCCTGATCATTATGATTGGCATAATTGCACGATTTCCTTTCGCAATTTCAAGTGAACTTGTTGCCAGGCTTGAAAGACAAGGTGGAGGATTAATTTCCTTCCTGGTAGAGATTGTATTCCTGTTCCTTGTATTTGTTATTAGTATCCTGCTGGTACAAGGTACCAGAAGAATCCCGGTGCAGTATGCAAAAAGAATAATCGGAAATAAACAATATGGCGGAGTAAGGCAATATATACCACTGAAGGTGAATGCAGCCGGTGTGATGCCGATTATTTTCGCCCAGGCAATAGTTATGCTGCCTTTATCATTCGCCAGATACGGCGGTGAGAAATTATCAGGATTCATTGCAGCATATGCCAATCCTGTCGGATTCTTGTACAATTTGACAAATGCTCTGCTGATTGTATTGTTTACTTATTTTTATACTGCTATAACTATTAATCCGACCCAAATGGCCGAGGATATGAAGAAGCACGGAGGTTTTATTCCGGGTGTAAAGCCAGGAAGAAAAACAGCCGAGTTTCTTGATACTATTATGTCAAGAATCACATTGCCGGGCTCTATATTCCTGGCATTTGTTGCCATCCTGCCTGCATTTGCGATGATGGCCGGCATCACAAGAGGATTTGCTTATTTTTATGGCGGCACATCTTTGCTCATTATGGTGGGTGTAGTATTAGATACATTACAGCAAATAGAAAGTCATTTGCTGATGCGTCATTATGACGGACTTATGAAATCCGGAAGAATAAAAGGAAGAGCCGGAGGGATAGCTTCTTCCATTTAAATAACTTAGCGTTCTTTGATGATATTATATAAAACCGAAGAGGAAATAGAATTGCTTAAAAAAAGTAATCAGCTGGTTGCTAAAACACTTGCTGAGGTAGCTAAATTAATAAAACCAGGGATTACAACACTCATGCTGGATCAGCGTGCAGAGGAATTTATCAGGGATAATGGAGGAAAACCTGGCTTCCTGGGATATAAGAATTATCCTAAAACACTTTGCACCTCAGTCAACAGCCAGGTTGTCCATGGTATACCTTCTGGTTATGAACTTAAAGAAAGCGATATTGTTTCTATTGATTGCGGGGTATTATTAAATGAATATTATGGCGACTCTGCATACACATTTTCGCTGGGTGAAACGGGCGACGATGTTAAGAGGCTGATGAAAATTACAAAAGAAGCCCTTTTCAAAGGCATTGAAGTTGCTGTTGAAGGACGAAGAATAGGCGATATTGGATATGCAATTCAAAATTATTGTGAACTTGCAGGATTTTCAGTTGTCAGGGAAATGGTTGGACATGGACTGGGAAAAAATTTACATGAGGCTCCCGAAGTTCCTAATTTTGGCAGGAGAGGAAAAGGAATAAAACTTAAAACGGGAATAGTCATCTGTATTGAACCAATGATCAACATGGGAAGAAAAGAAATTATCCAGGAAAAAGATGGCTGGACGATACGGACCGCGGATAATAAGCCCTCCGCACATTATGAACTGGCAGTAGTTGTTAGAAAAGATAAGGCCGAGAAATTGTCAACTTTTGAATATGTTGAAGAGGTATTTAATATTAATTAACTATCAATAAATAAAGTATAATGACTAAACAACCTTCAATTGAACAAGATGGCATTATTAAAGAAGCGCTATCAAATGCTATGTTCAGAGTTGAACTCGAAAACGGTCATATTATTACTGCACATATCTCAGGAAAGATGAGAATGCATTATATAAAAATTCTGCCCGGAGATAAGGTGAAAATAGAAATGTCACCCTATGATCTGACTAAAGGCAGGATTACTTTCAGATATAAATAATAAAAAGTAAAAAAATGAAGGTTAGAGCATCAGTTAAAAAGCGAAGTACCGACTGTAAAATAGTAAGAAGGAAAGGTCGCATATATGTTATAAATAAGAAAAACCCCAAGTACAAACAACGTCAGGGTTAATACTTTATTAATAATTTAAAATCATAAAATTTATACCATGGCAAGAATTGTTGGAGTTGATTTACCCAAAAACAAAAGAGGAGAAATAGGATTAACCTATATCTATGGAATAGGGCGAAGTGTGGCTAATAAAATCTTACAGGAGGCAGGAGTTGATAAAGAAATTAAGGTAAAAGACTGGACAGATGACCAAATAAGTAACATTAGAAAAGTAATAAATGAAAAATATAAGGTTGAGGGCGAACTCCGATCCTCGGTCCAGATGAATATCAAACGATTGATGGATATAGGATGCTACAGGGGAATAAGGCATCGTATTGGCCTCCCTGTAAGGGGCCAAAGCACTAAAAATAACGCCCGCACAAGAAAAGGCAGGAGAAGAACAGTTGCAAACAAAAAGAAAGCTACCAAATAATTGATTATTATGGCAAAGAAAACAGGAACATCAAGAAAGAAAGCTGTAAAAATTGAACCTGTAGGACAGGCTCATATTCATGCTTCATTTAATAATATAATTATATCATTGACAAATAACCAGGGTCATGTTATTTCATGGGCATCAGCGGGGAAAATGGGATTCAAAGGTTCAAAGAAGAATACTCCCTATGCAGCTCAAATGGCTGCCGGCGAATGCGCAAAGACAGCTTACGAATTAGGACTTAGAAAGGTAAAAGTATTTGTAAAAGGCCCCGGTGCAGGAAGAGAGTCTGCAATTAGGACGATTCATACTTCAGGTATTGAGGTTGTCGAAATTGTTGACGTGACACCTCTGCCACATAATGGATGCAGACCACCAAACAGAAGGCGTGTTTAATTATAAATTATAAATTTAACAATAAATTCCAGATGGCTAGATATACAGGTCCAAAAACCAAAATAGCAAGGAAATTCGGAGATTTAATATTTGGAGCAGACAAGAGCTTCGAAAAAAAGAACTATCCGCCCGGCATGCACGGTATAAACAGAAAAAGGAAAAAGCTGTCAGAATACGGAACCCAGTTGAAAGAGAAACAGAAAGCAAAATATACATATGGCATTCTTGAAAGGCAGTTCGTAAATCTCTTTGAAAAGGCCTCAAGAAGTAAGGGAATAACAGGTGAAGTATTACTTCAGTTGCTCGAATCCCGCCTCGATAATGTAGTGTACAGACTGGGTATTGCCCCTACACGTACCGGCGCCAGGCAACTCGTATCCCACAGACACATTACTGTTAATGGTGAGATAGTCAATGTACCTTCATTTACCCTGAAATCCGGGGATATAATAGCAGTGCGTGAAAAATCAAAAGAGATGCAGTCTATTAGAGAGTCACTTTCAGGTCACAGGAGTTCATATTCATGGCTTGAATGGGATACTGCCATGATGGCCGGCAAATTTCTCAACAGGCCTGAAAGAGAGGAAATACCGGAAAATATAAAAGAACAATTGATAGTTGAATTGTATTCAAAATAACCTATATAATAAATCATTTTTATGGCAATATTAGCATTTCAAAAACCCGATAAGGTAATAATGATTGATTCCGATGACAAATCCGGTAAATTCGAATTTCGTCCATTGGAACCCGGATATGGCATTACTATAGGTAATGCCCTAAGAAGAATTCTTCTTTCATCTTTAGAGGGATATGCAATAACTACTATAAAGGTGGAAGGAATAGAACATGAATTTTCTTCTGTCACAGGGGTTATTGAAGATATGACCGATATAATTCTGAATTTAAAACAAATTCGGTTTAAGAAACTTATTGAAGACATAAATAATGAAAAAATTATTGTAACACTTACAGGGCAGGAAACATTCAAAGCTGGCGATTTGAACCGATTTCTTAACAGCTTTGAAATACTTAATCCGGACCTTGTAATATGTCATATGGAGCCGGATGTTGAACTGCAAATGGAAATTACTATAAATAAAGGTAGAGGCTATGTTCCTTCTGAAGAAAATAAACCTCTGGATGCAGAATTTGGAATAATTCCGGTTGATTCAATATTCACTCCAATACGTAATGTTAAATATTCAATAGAAAATTACAGGGTTGAACAAAAAACAGACTATGAAAAGTTAATATTTGAAATACAAACTGATGGATCAATACATCCCAAAGATGCTTTAAAAGAAGCCGCGAAAATTTTGATCTATCATTTTATGTTGTTCTCTGATGAAAAAATTACTCTTGAATCTGATGAAAAATCTGCTCAGGAAGAATTCGACGAAGAAGTGCTTCATATGAGACAACTGCTGAAAACCAAACTTATTGACCTTGATCTTTCTGTAAGGGCATTGAACTGTTTAAAGGCAGCTGAAGTTGATACGCTTGGCGATTTAGTTAAATTCAACAAAAATGATTTATTGAAATTCAGAAACTTTGGTAAGAAGTCACTCACAGAATTAGATGAATTGCTTGAAAGTATGAATCTCACATTTGGGATGGATACTACTAAATATAAACTGGACAAAGAATAATATTAATTAATTTGTTAAGAATGTAAAGATGCGACATAGAAAAAGTTTTAACCACTTAAGTAGAA
>CAZOLY010000031.1:0-25046 GCA_964580815.1 uncultured Bacteroidales bacterium | reverse complement strand
GCATTATCACGGTAATAGGGCAGCATCCTGTCCTGGTAATTAAAATAGGCCATCATCAGTTCGGGCATATTTCCGCAAAGGAGGCTTGAAATCGCTACCGGCAGGTTACCGTTCTGGGTATAATCTGATGACCATGGCGGTTGATATGATGCGCTCCATATACCCTGGAGGTTGGGTGGATTTGTGCCTGTAGCACATAATATATTGTAGCGGGCAGCATCAAACAGCTTTTCAATCATATCCGGACTGACAATATTATAGTTACATGCCTTAAGTATCATCGGTTCGCTGTCGAGATAGCGGTCGCCGGTATTGCCGAGTTCGAGCTTCACGCGCTTAAATAATTCGCCATGTATTGCAGCATGCCTTTTCAGGAGCTTATTATAGTCCGCTTCTACCGATCCGAGCTGCTTTTTGATATTTTCAAGCTGTGATACAGCATAATTATAGGAGGGTAATATTTTTACAAGTACCATCACTTCATCGGCATCCTTAATAACAATTTTGTTATCTGCCACTGATGAGCTTCCTCCCCTGAGAATAAGGCGACCCGCACTTTCGTATCCCTCAAGGCTGCCCCCCCACTTTTTTATGAACCCGCTCCTGTAGGTAAGCCAGTTTCCTGAGTCGGAATCCTTAGCTTCACCTATGCGTTCATTAATGTATTGCCACTGGTTCCATTGTACGGGGTGCCTGGCAAATTCAAGGCTGCCTGTAATTTTTCCCGTGCCTTTGATATTTATAACGATGACGCTGTCGGAGCGCGACACAAACAGGCTTCTTTGAAATACGCCTTTTTCATCTTCCCAGCATACCCTTGTTTCACCTGTCTGGAAGTCCACCATCCTCACATATTTTTTTATATCTGAAGGATACATATTAATGTGCATATCAAAGGCAGGAATATAGGGGTCTGTCCACCTTGTCCCCCCGTATCCTTCCTGCATGCCAATTTCCACAGGTATCTTCGCCGCTTCCTTGTATTTGCCGTCAAAGAGCAGTTTACGGATTTCATCAAGGCGGCTCGCCTGGTCTATTGGTTTCATGGGTTCAGTTGAAGGCATATATAACAGGGCATGATTGAAAATAATAGTTTCATCATGGGGATTGCCAAAGACCAGGGCTCCCATTGTGCCATTTCCGGCAAGAAGTGCGTCTTCCCAGGACTTGGCAGGAAGCCAGCTTGTGAAACCACGTTCAGGTGGTTCAAATGTCTGATCCCGGGTACAGGAGAAATGTATTGAAGACAGTAAAAATAATCCTCCAACGATGGTATTTATTTGTTTTTTCATTTTACGGTACCGTTTAATATATTGATGATATTAGTGTTTTATATAGTCCGGACTGATTATCTTCATTTTTTAATGATCTTATATCTTTTAATTTCATAATTGTTCCTGACTGTTATAATGTAAAGTCCGCGCTGCAGGTTTTCACCGATATGGCAGTCACCGTTGCAATAGCCTGATTCGATATAGTTGCCGAGAATATCAATAATGTAATATTCAAAAGTCCCGCAGCCAGATAAACCCTGTCGGGGTCGGACGGGTCAGTAGCTATGCTCAGTATGCCCGTATAGTCAGACTCGTTCTTGCCGATGTGGTCGGTAACAGGGATCCATGTACTGTCTGCAGAATCCCAGCGGTAGGCCCCACCCACATCTGTACGCGCATATAGAAGTCCTTCTTCGGTATCGCTGTAAACAACGCCTGTTACGAATCCGCCGCCCCGGATCTGAACATTCTTCCACCGGTATGGTTCGGTTGTCTGGCCTGTTAAAATGTGTGCGGCAGCAAAAGCCAGAATAAGGATGTTAATAATAAGATGTGTTCCTTTAGGTATTTTTCTTTTTATCATGTTTATGAAGTTCTGACAGTTTGCTGCATCATGCAGAAGGAAAAGAAAGTACAGTTTTAAGATACTGTACTTTCTGACAATTATTACTAACCTATACTAAACTTCAATAAATTTTATTCTCCCGAAATTTTTACTACCCTGATATTATCTATTCCAATAGACAGATTATCCAGGGTAATAGCATCAGCTTCGTCGTTATTGGGGTCGGGAGTAGTATTCATATAAGCCATTCCTATGCGGGCGGTCCCGTTTTCCCAGAATATATCTTTAAATGCTTTTGCGGGATCTCCCGTTCCTTCATTATTCCTGAATTCAGTAAGAGAAATGACATAAGTTATCCATCCGTCGGTAACAAGATCGGCCCTTACGCCATCGATAAGCCATGGAGCAAATATATAGCGGTATTCCCAGTCCTTAGTGACGATTGTTATATTGCCCGTATTCCATATCTCTTTTACATACATTTCAAATTTTAATGCATATTGAGAAAACACATCCCCCAGATTTTCGGGAGCAATTGTTTGTATGGAATCGAGAAAGCAAACGCGGTTACCTTCCCACCATGTATAGTTTCCAGGTCCGATATTTGTATTGACAAGCTGGGCAAAGTTACCCCTGGCACCCGGGAAGGCAATGTCATCAGAACTGATCTGGCAGCCCCATATATAGCTGTTTATATCATCGAAGTTGCAGAGTACACCTTCTCCTGACAGGTCGTTAAAGGACATAGGTGCTTCTACCGTATGATAGGTTGTGACAATTTTTATTTTGCCTGCTTCTGTTGCTCCCTGCGGAACAGTGACTGTGATTGTTTTTGCACTCCGGTTAACAGTAAAATCAGTGGTCTCAATATCTCCGGGAAATATTATTTTTTCAACAAGATAGAAATCGGCTCCCAGTATAAATATTTCATCTCCCGGCATGGCATTCTCATTGGATATATAGTATATTTCCGGTGGGGGAGGTGTGAGCGAGAACGTATAGGTAGCTTCGCCATGGTTAGTAACTATACGAATCTCATGCGGCACATCAGGATCGATAACTTCGGTAGGCGCTTCATCGGGTATGCGGACAATTATATTGTTGTCTGTAGAAAAAACACTGTTAAAGGAAGCTTCGTAGTTATTGAAATAAACATGAAGCAGTCCGCCCAGGTTTTCTCCCTGGATAACTATTAATGTACCGGGGTCGGCCTGCGTAAATGTACTGTCTGCCTTATCGGGATCAGGAAGGCGGACCTGCGTAATTACCGGCGGACCCTGTTCTTCCTTTTTGCATGATATTAAAATAATGCTTCCGGCTAAGAAGAGGATTAGGGCTCTGATAGCCAGCTTATTCAGATGCATATTATATTCCTGCATGATTTTTATATTTTGAGTTTTAATATTCACTTCGTAAAGCTTTTCATCTAATGTTAATCCCCGAAATTATAAGGCACAGGGGCTTTGTTAAAATAAGGATTCTGTATGATTTCTGATTCGGGGTAAGGGAAATACATATCTTCAGCTGTTGCAACAACAGGCTGGGGGAGACGGTCGGTGATATGGACATTCAGGGAGCCGTCCGGATTTTTGGGACATGTGTATGTGGTACCCCGTTCCTGGTTATTAATATAATTCAACATGTAATCGGGTTTGAAATAATACCAGGTGACCATATCGTACCAGTACTGGTATTCCATAGCCAGCTCTATGCGTCTCTCATACATGATATCTTCAAACGTTATGGATTGTATGGTATCCATGCCGGCACGGTTCCTTACCATGTGAAAGTAATGCCAGCCTTCACCGCTGGTGAGCGATGGTGAATTTCCCAGGCACGCTTCGGCATATACAAGGTAAACATCGCCAAGCCTTAATATATACGTATTAAGCGGGGAGTTCATGGTAGCTACCATTCCCTCGTTATCATCAGGTCCGCCGGGCACATATTTTTTAATGGGCGCACTGCTGGTATCGTTATATGTATAGCCGCCCTCGCTCTGGTTAATTTCAGGATAGTGTACGCCGTCAGTCATGAATGTAGCGTTAAGGCGTATTATATCCCTCGCTTTATAAGTTGTAAGTATATCGTATGATGCACGGTGGCTGCCCCACGCACTTACTCCTCCAACAACATCACTGGAAAAGGCAAAATCTGATAGTGTAACATTGCTTGCACCCCATGGCCCCAGGGGAACCCATAACAAAGAGAACAAACTTTCCTGGTTGTTGGCACCGGCCCTGTTAACGTTGTATTTATATTTAAACAGGTCTTCATAGTTTTCCATCAGTTGCAGTCCGCTGTTATTACATACATCTGCTGCATAGTATTTTGCGCTGTCCAGCAAGGCCTGGTCACGTGTTCCGTCAGTACTTCCATAACCCGAAAAAGCAAGGTATACTTTAGCAAGCATCCCTTCCGCAGACCATCTGGTAAGCCTTCCCGCTTCGTCTGTCTCAGGAAGATTACGTGAGGCATATTTAAGGTCTTTTATAATTAATTTATATACATCCTCAATGGGATTTAGAGGAATAATAGGATTTTCAACCAGCTTGACATTATCTTCAATAATCATAACAGGGCCCCATGCACGTACAAGGTGGAAGTAAGACGTACCCCTCATGAAACGGCATTCGGCAATGGCTGCATTCTTTTCCTCTTCAGTCACGTTAGAGGATTTGTTTGCAATGTTGTACATAACTGAATTTGATTGGGCTATAACCTTATACAAAGAGCTCCATGCATCAAGCAGATTATAGTCAAGGGAAGTAACTGTAAACAGGTAGTAACCCGGACTAAACCACTGGGATAGCAGATTGTTGGATCTTATGTCACCGATAGAATAGCCTGCTCTTTCGTTATAGTCGAACCATACTATGTTATATAAAGGTGCTGTTGAATTACGAAGGTCTTCACAGGACTGGTAGTAGTTATCTGCCGTTACTCTGTCTTCGGGAGGCCTTTCCAGAAACTCCTTGCTGCAGCCTGCAAGTCCGGTTATTACCAATATTAACATTACATATATCAACTGATTTATCTTTTTTCCGGTTTTCATAATATTCATCTTTTTTTAATATTAGAAATTCACGGTTACTCCGAATGTATATATACGCTGTGAAGGGTATCGGCCATTATCTATTCCTGTCCTCAGCATATCCTGGTCAATGGAACCTACCTCGGGATCGTAACCTGTATATTTGGTGAATGCGTATAGGTTCTGTATGTTCATATACAGCCTTAACCTGTCAATTTTAAGGATATTAACGATTTTATGCGGCAGTGTATAACCCAGCACAATATTTTTTATCCTTATATATGACCCGTCTTCTATATAGCGGTCCGATACACGGTTGTTATCGTTGGCATCGTAATTCGTTAGCCTTGATATTTCGGTTCCTGCGTTTATTACATAGACATTGCTTATTATCTCATCAGGGTCTTTTGTTTCTCCTGTTTCGGGATCGACTGTCAGTCCGGGATTATATACGCCTATTCGTGCAAAATCCTTTACTGATTTTAGTACGCCCCTGTTGCTCATAGGATCTTCAAAATTACGGCGTGTCCAGTTATAAAGTTTATTGCCGTACACACCGTTGAAGTAGACTGACAAATCAAAGTTTTTATAGGTTACTCCGGTGTTAAAGCCGAATGTGAATTTCGGATTGGGATTACCTATATAGGTACGGTCGGCTTCCGTGATAACAGTATCACCGTTAACATCCCTGAAAATATAATCACCGACCCAAACCTGTGTAGGGTCTATTTTCTGGGCATCAACCGGTAATGCGACAAGCACATGGTTACCTTCATCATCAAGGATATAGTTGCCGTTCTCATCTCTCATATAAAAATCATCCGCGGTATTAAACATACCGTCAATAATATAACCGTAGAATAATCCGACAGGTTCTCCTATTTTGGTACGTGTCAGTATGGTACTTTTAACCAGCTTATTTATGACTGTACTGTCAGTGGTCATTTTTAGAACTTCATTCCTGTTCAAGGAAAATACGAGTCCGGTTGTCCACGTAAAACCGCCCCTGTCAACATTAACCGTATTCAGCGTAAATTCAAAACCTTTATTTTCGAGGGCACCGATATTTACTATAGGTGCTTCAATGGCCCCGGTATAGTCACCACCAGCAGAACCTGCATATGTCGGCAACTGGAGGTCCATTAAAAGGTTATCTGTTTTTTTCAGGTAGGCATCGGCAATAAATTCAATCCTGTTGCCGAACATATAAAGATCCACTCCTGTATTTATTTCCTGCGTTGATTCCCATTGCACATCGGGATTGGCAATTCTCTGTGGCAGCACGCCCGTACCCCACACAGTAACTCGGTTACCCAGGGGAGATCCGTAAGCATAATCGGGAATATTCTGGTTACCTATCAGCCCCCAGCTGAATCTTAATTTCAGGTGGTTGATCTGGCTTATGTTTTGCATAAATGACTCATTGTGGATTTTCCATGCGACGGCAAAGGAGGGGAAGTAGCCCCATCTTTTATCGGGCCCGAATCTTGATGAGCCGTCTGCACGCAGGGTGGCAGTCAGTGAGTATTTATCGGCAAAAGAATAGTTTAAACGCCCGAAATACGATTCAAGTGCGTTGCTGCCTTTACCGCTGTAGCTTTCTGCCGTTTCCAGGTCCCCTGCATCAAGCTCGTGGATATTATTGGTAAAAAAGTTAATTCTCTTTCCTGAGATGTTTTCCCAGTTACTTTCCGAAGCCTCGTGACCGAACATAATTGAGTAATTGTGGTTATTCCCCAGCTGAGCGCTGTAGGTCAGGTAATTATTCATATTCCAGTAAATGCTATTAGAAACACCGCGTTCCGAAGAATTTGTAACATTTTCAACCTGTCCGAATGTATATGTAGGCGTGAATAAATATTTATTTGAAAATGATATATTACCGGATAACTCACTTCTAAGAACAAGTCCTTTTAAAAGCGTGATATCAGCGTAAGTCCCGGCAATGAGCTGTGAGTTTTTTCTTTTGTTTTCCCTGAGCAGTGCTTCTGCAACAACGTTACTAACATATTCGCCATAGATATTCTCATCGGGTCCGCCCCATGTGCCGTCCGGATTTTTAATCGGAACATCGGGAGTCTGCTCAAGCGTGGTATTAATAAGTTCTTGTTCTTCAACAGTAATTATCTGCTCGCTTCTGCTTCCCAGGATGTTGGCACCGACCTTCAGCCACTTCCTTGGCTGGTTGTCGACCCTGAGTTTCATCGTATATCTTTCGAAATTCGATCCTATGGCAATTCCATCCTGGTTGAGATATCCGCCTGAGACGGCAAATGTTGTCTTTTCACTACCCCCTGTCACGGCGACCTGGTGGCTCTGCATAGGGGCATTTCTGAACATCTCTTTCTGCCAGTTTGTGCCTTCGCCCAGTATTGAAGGGTCGGCAAACTCATCACGGGCTCCGTGTCCCACTATCTGGTTTTTCTCATTACGGTATTCGGCGAACTCCCTGAGGTTCATAGTTTCTATATATGTTGGCAGCTGCTGGATCCCATAAAATGCATCATAGCTTATCTTCGCTTCTCCTGTTTCACCCTGGCGCGTGGTAATAAGGATTACCCCGTTTGCGGCCCTCGAGCCGTAGATGGCAGTGGCTGATGCATCCTTTAATATCTGCATATCGACAATATCGGAAGGATTTATTGTTGACAGTACATTGCCAATACTGTTATTATATGAAATATCGCCCGTATATCCTTCAACAGGAACACCGTCAATTACGTATAAAGGTTCATTGTTGCCCATTAATGAATTTACACCACGTATGCGGACAGAAACACTGCCGCCTGGCTGTCCTGTGTTCTGTGTTACCTCTACACCTGCCGCTTTTCCCTGGAGAACCTGCTCAAATGTGGTCGAAACAGTCTTGCTTATCTCATCGGAAGTGACGGACACCACAGAACCTGTAAGGTCACTCCGTTTCATCTGTCCGTATCCAATCACGACAACTTCATCGAGTTTCGTATACTCTTCTGTAAGCGACACATCAATCCGCGCCTGGTCGCCTGCAGGAATCTCAACAGAATTATATCCCAGGAAAGAGATAACAAGAATATCTCCCGGTTTAACATTTATTGAAAATTCACCATTTGCATTTGCAACAGTTCCTGTAGTGGTCCCCTTTATAACTATATTAGCTCCCGGCACAGGCTGGTTGTCCCCGGCAAAGGTTACCTTTCCCGTTATTATCCTTGCGGAAGGCTCCTGGGAGTATGTGTGCATGAAGTTTAACAAACCCACCAACAGTATTAGTGATGTAAACCTGATTGTTTTTATTGATCTGTTTCTCATATTATCTGGTTTTAGGTTTCATAATTACAGCCTGCTCACTGCCATCATAATTTACAGACTGATCGCAGACTATGCCGCTATCATATTTTACCTGTCTGTCTTTGTTTATCCATACTATTTCAATTGTTCTTTTTTCAGGCATTCCCGTGTAAGATCCCTGTCTTTTTCCAATTATCAAAGTGTGCGATTCTTCCTTATATGAGAACGGAATAACAGAGTACTGGCCCTTCTCGTAATTATAGTTAACACCCTCGTCTTCGTAAAGTTCAAAGTGGGCGTCCCTGCCAGTGTAGACATAGAGGGTCAGGGGATCTTCCTGTTTTTCACCGGTATACTGCATTTCAGGTCCGAACACAATAATTGAGCCTTCTTTAATGAAAAGGGGAATTCTTTCAAGGGGAGCCGGGACATCTATCTTCTGTCCGCCTTCAAGGTACTTACCTGAATAAAAATCATACCACCCTGTGGATGCGGGAAGATAAGCCTCCCTGCTTACTGCTTTGTACTCATAAACAGGGCATACAAGAATAGCCGGTCCGAACATATATTCATCTGCGATATCAAGCACAGCGGCATCTCCGGCAAAATCCATAACCAGGGCACGCATAATGGTGTAATCGTCCGTGTACGCTTTTCCCGCCAGTGTATAAATGTAAGGCATGAGCCTGTACCTTAGCTTGTCATAATAAAGCATAGACTTGTATTCAACAGAGTTTTCAGGGGCCACATTATACATCTCCCTGTACGGGTATTGCCCGTGCACTCTGAAAAGGGGGCAGAAGGCCCCGAACTGGAACCAGCGGGTCATAAGTGCGCGCCATTCCCTGAGGTCTTCACCTGCAGCATTTTCATAGCGCCTCTCCACTGCAAAGCCACCGATATCGTGAGTCCAGTAAGGGATCCCCGATATACAGAAATTCAGTCCGGCCGGGATCTGCAAACCGAGATCGGGCCACCGCGAGGCAACATCTCCGCTCCATGTTGCTGCAGCATAACGCTGCTGCCCTGCAAAAGCCGACCTTGTAAGGATAAATACCCTTTTGCCGGGATTCTCCTTTCTCAGTCCTTCATACACCACTTTTGAATTCATAAGTGAATAGGCGTTAAAAAATTCAGCGCCCGGGCCCAGGGCAGTCGGACTCATAAGCAGCTTCCTCTCCTCAATGGAATTATTTGATTCCATATCGGGCTCGGTTGCATCCATCCACCATGCATCGATGCCTATTTTGTTAAGCCCCGTATTTATCTGCTTCCAGTACATATCCTGGGCATCGGGATTTAAGGCATCATAGAATGTGGAATTATATCCTATCCAGTCCTTGGTATCTTTTTCAATATTTCTCTTATAGAGATATCCTTTTTCATTAAGTTCATTATAATTCTTTGTTCCCGGGTAGAACTTGGGCCATACCGAAATCATAATTTTTGCATGCAGCTTTTCATGGAGGGTCCTGACCATTCCTTCAGGATCAGGGAAGCGTGTTGAGTCGAATTCATGTGAGCCCCATTTATCGGGTTCCCAGTACTGCCAGTCCAGTACAATATTATCAAGGGGAATTTGTCTTTTTCTGAATTCCCTGACCACATCGAGGAGTTCCTGCTGTGTTCTGTATCTTTCCCTGCTTTGCCAGAGGCCCATGGCCCACTTTGGCATTATCGGGGCTTTGCCTGTTACCTGGCGGTAGCCGCTAATAACTTCATCTGCATTTGAACCATATATAAAGTAGTAATCTATATCATTCCCTGCCTCAGAAAAGAGTGACAGCTGATTCTGTTCCTCTTCACTTAACGGATCCAGCTGTTTCAATGCTATGTATGCTATACCCTGGGGGTCCCAGTATAATTTTATGTTATGCTTTTCACCTTTGGCCATGTCAATATTAAATTTGTGATACCAGGGGTTCCATCCCTGCCTCCATCTGTCAAATATTAACCGGCCGTCAACCCATAATTTAAAATATCCTGAAGCATATAGCACAAATTTATGCCTGCCGCTAATATCTGATGAGACTGAACCTTCCCATGTTACCTTTCTTACATCACGCATCGGCAAACCTTCGGGTATTCTGTCATACGACTGGATATACTGATAATCGATGGTATCCTCGGACCGGGTAAGAAGGATTGTACTGTCTCCGTAATATTTGGCTGTCAGACCTCCCGGCTTACCGTCTTCAGAGAAAAGCTGTAAAGATGAGAGCGGTTCATACTCACGGGGGTCTCCAAATCGCGTTATTGAATAGTTATCCCACAGGATGCCGTAGTTTTTACTGGAATACATAAATGGCACTACTGCAATGATATTGTGCTGTGCCATTTCAACATCCTCACCCTTATAATTCATTTGTCCGTTCTGGTGCTGTCCCAGTCCATAGAAAGCCTCATCATCAGGTGATTTGAACACCTGCCGGATTGCATATAACTGTTTGCCTTCGATTATAACCGGAGTGAATGTTTTTCCACCACCTTCTTTTTCACTGAGAATAACCTGTCCGGTACTGTCCCTGAATACAACTTCACCTGTTGTCAATGATATGCCGGCATTTACAGATGAGGTTTTAACAATTACTTCATTGCCTTTTCTTTCCATGGTCCATTTAACAGGGTTTGATTGATTATCAGTTGTTATAAGACTTCTGGACTCAGGAAATTTTTTAAACGGACTGGCAATTACCCTGATAATTTTATCGGATATTACCTGAACCTTAACTGCTTTTGCGTCACTGTCCTTTACTTTTTTCAGATATATGATAACGCCATTATCATATTTTTTGCAGTTTCTGGTATTACAGCCTGAAACCAGCGTTAGCAAGAAGATGAAAAACAATGTATTTTTTAGCATTTTATTTAGGTTTTGTTAACAGAAGTTATTAGTATGTGCTTAACTTATTGTAAGTTATTAAAATTTGTCTTAAAAAGTACAAGAATTATGCAATTAATATCATTACCAGTTTAAATGTAGCTATTGCGTATAAGTCTGGAAAGTTCAAATGTTACAAAATGGGGATTTAAATGTTAATAGGGATGTTTTTAGCTTTTCTTTTATTTACAGCATATTGTGAGGGTAAGATATTAAATTCTGATTTGAAGTATTTTGCAAAGTATTTCGGGTTGTTAAATCCCACTTCGTAGGCAACTTCGGAAATTGTTAACTGGCTTTTTTCAAGCAGCTGGGCCGCTCTTTTCAAACGAATTATGCGTATAAATTCTATTGGAGTTTTTCCTGTGAGGGAGGATAATTTTTTATACAGGTGCACTCTGCTCATACCAAGCTCGCGACTCAATCTTTTAACCGAAAAATCGGAGTCTGATATATTTTTTTCAACCAGGTCGAGAGCCTTTTGTATCAGCTTTTCATCAAGGGAAGTTATATTTATCTCTTTTGGATTGATCTCTATATGTTTGAGGTAATTTTTTCTCATCGATTCCCTGAGGGTGATAAGGTTTTTTATCCGTGACCGGAGTATCTCAAAATTAAACGGTTTGGTAATATAATCATCTGCTCCTGTGTTAAAACCCACAATTCTTTCCTTCTCTCCTGCGCGGGCAGTAAGTAATATAACAGGTATATGAGATGTACGCTGATCACCTTTAATTTTACGGCAAAGTTCTATACCGTCCATTTCAGACATTATTATGTCACTTACAATAAGGTCGGGCATGGAATTTATTATTTTTCGCCACCCTTCTTTCCCGTTGGAAGCTTCGATGATATTATAATACTGTTTGAGGTTGTCCTTAAGGTAGAACCTGAAATCATGGTTATCATCAACAAGCAGCACCAGAGGTTTTTTATGGTCAATTCTGTTTTTATCGTGATGGCCGGTTATTTTCTTCTGTGCAATATCCACAGTGGCCTGTATTTCCGATTCGGCTGACAGTTTGCCGGTAATAAATTCGTCAGCATGCCTCACAGGTAACAATACTGAAAAGCAGCTTCCCTTGTCGGGTTCTCCTTCGAGTGAAACTGTACCTCCGTGAAGCTTGACAAATTCCTTCGTTAATGCAAGTCCGATTCCGCTGCCTTTATTGACCACGGAACCGGGAACGAGGTTCTGAAAGAATCTCTCAAAAACCTTATCATGCTTATCTGCGGGGATGCCTATGCCCGTATCAGTTACCTTGATATCCAGCCACTTATTATTGTTTCCCGGAACATCGTCTTTTTTACTTAAGTTCATAGTGACAGATATGCTTCCATGCTCGTGAGTAAATTTAAAAGCATTGGAAAGGAGGTTAAACATAATCTTCTCAAGCTTATCCTGGTCGAATAGCATTTCAAAGTTGTTAATACCGGAGCTGATCGAAAAGTCGATTTTTTTCTTTTCTGCAAGGTCAGAAAATGATTCGGCTACATCCTTAATATAGCTTATAACGTCAGCTTCAACAGGATTATATGTGAATTCCTCGACTTCCATTTTTCTGAAATCAAGCAGCTGGTTTACAAGGTTCAGTAACCTCCTTATATTGCGGGATATTAACAAGAACTGGCGCTTCTGCTCAGGATCCTTTGTGCTTTTCATCATCTTGTCGAGGGGAGAAGTGATTAGTGACAGGGGTGTCTTTAATTCGTGACTTACATTTGTAAAAAATTTTATTTTCATCATGTCAAGCTCGTGCATATGTTTGGCCTGCTGTCTTTCCTGCTGTATCCTGTGATTAACCCTTTCCCTGTCGAGAATGAGTTTTCGTGAAAACAGCAGGATCCCGATTACAATGATCACGTATATAATAATTGCCAGAGGTGTTTTCCAGAATGGGGGCAAGATCTTTATTTTCATGCTTATACCTTCATCATTCCAATATCCGTCACTATTGCTGGCTTTAACCCTTAAAACATATTCACCCTGGTCGAGATTCGTAAATGTTGCTTTCCTCAGGTTGCCATCTGTTGTTAACCAGTCCGTATTAAATCCTTCAAGAATATAGGCATACTTGTTTTTACCCTGGTGTGAATAGCTGAGAGCAGCAAATTCGACAGAAAATACATTTTCCCGGTACTTTAGAATTATCTCATCAGTAAGCGGGACCGACTGTTCAAGAATTACCCTGCCATTTACTTTTTTGCCTACACCAATGCTTTTATTAAAAATTTGAAAGTCAGTAAATACAAGTCCGGGAACAAACTTATTTTCTTTTATATCGTAAGGATGGAAGATATTAAAACCATTTGGTCCCCCGAAAATTAATTCACCCCTGCTTGTTTTAAGGGATGCACCTTCGTTAAATTCTTTACCCTGCAATCCGTCAGACTCATCATAGTTTCTGAAAGCGAAAGTATATTCTCCGGCATCAAGGTCTTTACTGACCAATAAGTTTGAAAGGCCATTCGGTGTGCTTATCCATAAGTTACCATTATCATCTTCAAGTATTGTAAGTATGGCATTATCAGGCAGTCCGTCCTCGATTCTGAATACCCTGAATGTCTCGTTTTTCCTGTCAAATAAGTTGAGCCCTTCACGGGTGCCGACCCATATCATACCCCTGATATCTTCTGCTATGCTTAAAACGTTATTATTGCTTATACCTCCGGGATTATTGATATCATGCGCGTAGTGAGTCACATGTCCCGATGCGTTGTCAATAACATCTATCCCATGGGCACTTCCTATCCACAAATCTCCTTCCTTATCTTCGATTATTGACAGGATAAAATCCGAATGCAACGCATTAATACCTTCATTTGCATAATGCACAAATTTATTTTTTTTGCGGTTGTACTTATCAAGGCCGCCCCCCAGTGTGCCAATCCACAGGTTTTTTTGTGAGTCTTCAAATATTTCCCAGATGCGGTCGTCTGAGATGCTCTCAGGATCGGAAGGATCATGCCTGTAGCGTATAAATTTCCTGCCATCAAAACAGTTCAGGCCTCCATAGAAGGTACCAATCCATAGATTCTGCAGATGATCTATACATAAACTTACAATAATATCATTACTTATGCTGTTACGGTTATCAGGTTCGTTTATAAATCTTGTGAAGCGGTTGTTATCCCTGTTATAAAACAGCAGGCCCACGCCATTGGTGCCTATCCACAGGTTTCCTTCTGCGTCTTCGGCAAAGCAATTTATATCATCATAGCACAGACTATTAGGATCCGTTGATTTGTGTCTGAATAAACGAAACTTAAATATGTCTTCATTATAGTAGCTTATTCCCTTTTTAAATGTTCCTGCCCACATGATGCCCTGGTCATCTTTAAACAGGGAGGTAATGCTGTTCTGGCTGATACTTTTTTCATCTTCATCATCATGAATAAGATAACTTATCGAAAGAGTTTTTTTATCAAGAAGATTTATCCCCCCATGGTCAGTACCTATCCATATGAGACCTTTATTATCCTGTGCTACATTGTTTACAATATTTGTATTTAGTCTTACGCCTGATGATTTTATATCAAAATGGCGGACAATCTGACCTGATACATCAAAGTAAAATATACCCCTGGCAAAGTTTGATACATAAATCCATATATCTTCATCGGAATCAATAAATATGCCGTATTCAAGATATTCTCCTTTGTACTCCCTGTATAAATAAGTATTCCTGTACACTATCCTTTGACTATTACAATCCATTTTTTCAAGTATACCATTATGATGTATAATCCAGAAATCATTATGGCTATCTATGTAAATATCAGCTACGGAATCTGTTGCCAAAGAAGTGCTGTCACCGGGATTATGCCTTATAATTACAATGGTGTTGCTTTGTTTTTGATATTTGTACAGCCCGGTTTCCGGACTTATATACCAGTAGTTGCCCATAATATCCCTGATGCTTTTATTTACGGATTCATTATGAATGTCTAATGCCTGTAAATAAGATGCCGGATCGCGGTTAAAAGTTTCGGTGCGGGGATCATAAATATTATAACCGTTGCGGGTACCAACCCACATCTTTCCCAGGTGGTCTTCAAAAATACTGTTTATAAAATTGTCGATTATGGATGAAGTATCACGAATATCATGCCTGAAGACTTTGAAATTGTGCCCGTCAAACCTGTTAAGTCCCGACATGGTCCCAAACCACATAAATCCAATACTGTCTTTAAAGATACATGTAATTTGATTATTTGAAAGTCCGTCGTTAATATCGATATGGGAAAATTTAAAATCATCGGGCTGTGATAATAGTCCGGACACCTTTAAAGTCAATAATAATGTGATTATTGTCTTGCGGCAGGACGGAATTATTATATATGCCATGTATTTAACAGTAGTCATTAATATTCCTCCGGAGATAAATAGTTTTAAAGAGTATCTTCTATGTATCACGGACGTTAATTAAGCTAAATTATAAAAAATATGCGAATGGTAATGGGAATTTATCCTGCTTTAAAAGATTTATTATTTAAAGCATAACCTGCAAATTCACTTTTCAAAATATGGAATCTGATATTTCGAATGAAATAATAAATATCCTTTCTTTGTTTTGTTATTTCGGAATAATATTTATATTCGTGGCACGAAATAATAATTAGTAACACAATGACTGTAATTAGATTCGGAGTTTCACTCGAGGAGCATATAATGGATGCCCTTGATAATTATGTTGAGGAAAACAAATTCCCTAACAGATCCCAGGCCATAAGAAATCTGATCGAAAAGAACGTTGTTGAAAAGAAATGGAAATGTAATAATGAGGTTGCAGGAGCTATAGTTTTATTGTACGATCATCATAAAAGGGATATAACGAACAGGGCAAACAGTGTTCAGCATGAATATCATAAGCATGTATTATCCTCGCAGCATGTCCATCTTGACCATGACATGTGCCTTGAAACAATTGTTGTCAAAGGAAAGGCAAAGCAGTTAACAGAACTGGCTGATATACTTATTGCACTTAAGGGTGTTAAGCACGGCAAGCTTATAATGACAAGGACAGATTAATTTTTTTTGAACAATAGTAACACGAAAAATAAAATATTAACACTTAACTATTTTAAACAATGAAAAAAATACCAGTATTTATTGTCTTGATTGCCGTAAACGGAATAATAGCATCAGCGCAGGTTCTTGATGATACGATATCTCTTGATGAAGTTGTGGTAACAGGGACAAAAGTCGAGGTATCGAGAAAAAACATACCAATGACAGTTTCGGTGGTAACATCTGAAGAAATAGAACAAAGTGATGAATCGGCCTTATTGCCTGTAATAAGTGAAAGGGTGCCGGGAGTATTTATTACTGAACGTGGTATAACCGGTTTTGGGGTGTCCACGGGGGCAGCAGGACAAATAAATATACGCGGACTGGGGGGGTCGCCCACCACCCAGGTCCTGGTTCTGATAGACGGTAATCCCCAGTTTATGGGCATGATGGGGCATCATCTGCCCGATGCATATGTGGCCTCCGATGTCGAGAAAGTGGAAATAATCCGCGGTCCTGCTTCTATATTATACGGCTCAAATGCCATGGGTGGTGTTATAAACATTATTACAAAAAAGCAGGTTGAAGATGGCATTAACTACAGTCACAGGTTATCATACGGATCATACAATACTCAAAAAAATATGGAGAAAATCGGATTTAAAAAGAAGGGTTTCAGTTTTTTTTGTTCCCTGAATCATGATCGGACTGACGGGCACAGGGATTCATCAGATTTTAATATATCCAACGGGTATATTAAAGGGGGTTATGATATTAATGAAAAATGGAAAGTGTCAGCTGATTTATCCCTGGCAAAATTTAAGGCTTCGGATCCGGGCCCCGAATCAGGTATAGCAGGTGAAATGATAGATATAATGAGGGGTAAGACAGCACTATCTGTTGAAAATAATTATAAGAATATAAAAGGAGCCCTTCATTTGTATTACAATTTTGGCGAACATGACATAACTGACGGCTGGCACTCAAATGATGAGCTGTACGGACTAATGGCTTACCAGGGTATAAGTTTAATCCAGGGTAACACAGTTACCATCGGGTATGACAGGATGATATACGGGGGTAAGGGATCTCCCATAATTGCCGTATTAAGGGACGAAGACGGAAATATTATTCCCGGACCTTCAGGCCCTCAATTCGTGCTGGCTGAAGATAATGATAAATGGGTGACTATGACAAATGATGCTTTATATTCATTTGTACAGCAGACTTTATTTGAAAATTTAATCATTAACGGCGGGTTAAGGTATGAAATGAATTCATACTACGGAAATGCGTTTATACCATCGGCAGGTTTTGCTTATCATTTAACTGATTTGACAGATTTCAAGGGGTCCGTATCAAAGGGATACAGGCCTCCGTCCATCAGGGAGCTGTATTTTTTCCCAACAGCCAACGATAAGCTGGAACCTGAAAAAATGATGAATTATGAAATGGGATGGGAGCAGGACTGGATGAATAGGAAGATACACACTGAAATAACAGGTTTTTTATGCAAGGGTGAGAATCTTATTGTCAAAGTGCCCGCTGTTGCCCCGCCTCCACCACAGTTTAAGAACACAGGAGAATTTCAGAATACCGGCCTGGAATTCGCTTTTACTTACAGTCCCTTTACCAGCCTCAATTTCAGCGGCAACTATACCTACATTAATATGAAAGAAAAACTTACAGGCACACCTGAGCACAGCCTGTTTTTATCAGGCAGCTATCACTGGAAAAAGTTTAATTTTAATTTAAAACTGCAGAATGTTATTAATCTTTACGGTGAAAACGAGGATGGAATTATTGATGTCATTGAAAAAAGCTTCGTTCTGGCGGGGGCAAAAATTAATTACAGGGCGTTTAAATATCTTGGCATTTTCCTGAGCGGGGAAAATCTTCTTAACCAGGATTACCAGATGCTTTATGATTATCCGATGCCGGGAATTAATTTCATGACAGGTATAAATATCAAACTCGAATAGACATAAACATAATATTTTAAAATATTACCAGATTATTATATGATATGAGAAGGACGGTTATACTGTTTATTTTAATTTTAACAATTTCAAATAACAGGCTTGCTGCTCATTCGGGTAAGCCGCAATATTATGTCATAATAGATACCGATTGTGCCATAGACGACCTAAGGGCTATAACTATGCTGCTGGCCTCATCTAAACTGGCAGTGCTTGGGATAACCACATCGGACGGCACCCTGGATCCTTATGACGGCTGTACAAAAGTTGAATCATTGTTAAAACACTTTCATCATGAAGGTATTCCTGTGGCCGCCGGTCAAAGAGTACTTGAAAATCCTCCTGGATGGAGGGATATGAACAGAAATATTTTATGGGGAGATGAAGAAGCACCTGCCGGTAATTGCAGCAGTTTATCTGCTGTGGATTTTATTGTTGAAACCATTGGCAATGAACAGAACCGTGTTACCATGATTTGCCTGGGCAGCCTTACAAACATTGCACAGGCATTGCAGGGGGAAAGCAATATCAAACAACAGATTGAAAGGATAATCTGGTTTAACGGGACCCCTGGTATTATTAACGGCACAAATTATAAATTCGATATACAATCTGCGGACTATATTCTTAACTCCGGTATTAACATCGATATAATTTCTAATTCTTCTAATGGCAAGCTGCTTATCGACAGTCTCCTCATGGACAGTATCTCAAATTTAAATTCAGTGTATGCAAAGGAGATAACCAGCGTTCATCAGCAAAAAGAATTACAAAGCTCATCACATAAAGGATACCTTAACATGTGGGACGACCTGGTTCCTGTTTACCTTACATCGCCTATGGCTTTTACGATTGACAGCACATCTGAAAATGACAATGTCAGAATTGTTGCTCCTTTTGATTTAAGCCGGATAAGAACTCTGGTCATTGATATCCTTGATGTTAATAAATATGTCAGCAGTATCATGTTTAAGGGCTTCCCGGATGACCCTGAACTGTTCAGGGATGATGTTGCTGAAGTTATGCATGAAATAATAGGCAAATACGGACTTGAAGAATGGAAGCTCGGGGTTTTGACTAACGAACTCCACGGTCATCTTGGCATATATGCAATAGTTGGAGTAAAGATGGGACTGAGGGCAAGAGAGTTTTTTAATATAGGAATAGATGATATTAAAGTTATAAGTTATGCCGGGAGGAAGACACCATTAAGCTGTATGAACGACGGACTGCAAGTGAGTACGGGCGGAACACTGGGACATGGATTAATATTTCTGGCAGATAATGACAAAACCATGCCTATGGCTGTTTTTTCCTATATGGACAGAACGGTTATAATAAAACTTAAGGATGAATATGTAAATATTGCCAGGAATGACATAAAAAATTGTATATCTGAATACGGGGATCTGACAAATAATTACTGGAACTGTGTGAGAAGACATGCCATAGAATACTGGCTGGAATGGGACAAACATGATATGTTTGAAATTGAATATTAACATATATTTTACAGTTTATAAAAAAATTAATAATTAAAATTTTAAATAGAGGAAGGAGTTTTCATGAATGAACAGATTTTAGTTCTTTCAGTGTCGGCGGCATCATTGGGATTTGTACATACCGTGCTGGGACCGGACCATTATTTGCCATTTATAGTAATGTCCAGGGCCAGGAACTGGTCAAACTTCAGGACAGGTATAGTTACCGTACTTTGCGGATTAGGGCATGTAGGCAGTTCAATTCTAATAGGGGCCATTGGTATTGCAGCTGGTATAGGTCTTTCCAAAGTAGAAGGAGTGGAAGGCAGCCGTGGAGATTATGCTGCCTGGGGCTTTTTGCTTTTTGGATATATTTATATGATTTGGGGATTAAGAAAAGCAGGGCTGCCTGTATGGAGAATTTTTATACTTAGCAGTATAGTTGGTATAATAGTCTATTTATTCAATTTTATACATATTAATAAGTTGCATTTTATAGTTGCGTTTTTTACAGGTATAATGCCTGTGATTGAACTTTTGATTTTTGCCGGACTGTCCGGACTGGCGGGTCTGGTGATATATTATATATTCGGATTTACGGGCAAATATCTGCGCCATGTTCATATACATACCCATCCCGGGGGAGTTGTACATCAACATGAACACATACATTCAAATGATCATGAGCATATTCACAAAAACGGCAATGCTGTAAACCTCACTCCATGGATTTTATTCCTGATTTTTGTGCTGGGGCCATGTGAACCGCTTATTCCGTTTTTAATGTATCCTGCAGCAAAGCATAATGCTCTCGGTATCATATTAGTTTCCGTGGTATTTTCCATAGTGACGATAGTGACAATGCTTATCATTGTGTTATCGTTCAGCCTGGGGATAAAATCACTGCCCCTGGGAAAACTTGAAAGATATACACATGCTATTGCCGGCGCCACTATATTATTAAGCGGCTGTGCCATTATTTTCCTGGAATTATAGGAGGCTTTTTTTATTCAGAATTTTATGCCAACCAGTGTAATATCGTCTAGCTGTTCGTAATCTCCTATCCAGTCGATAATATATTTATGATAGAATTCCTCTTGCTCATCCATTGGCAGTTGATAATTAGAGAGTAAGAGTTTCTCAAAGTTCTTAAATCTCACCGGCCTGAAGGATTGACCCCCAAGCTGGTCATAGTAGCCATCAGTGAGCATATATAAATAATCACCTTTTTTTAACCTGACAGTCTCATTAATAAAATTACTCTTACTGTTAATAATATTTCCCCCGAGTATGTATCTTGCTCCTTTAAAGACTTCCAGTTTACCGTCAGAAATAAAGCATACGGGCATATATGAACCTGAAAAAACAAGCTTATTGCTGTTAACCGTACATAATGCTATATCCATGCCATCCATTAAAAAGCCCTTTTCAGTTTCATTTGCCAGTAAAGACTTATAATAAGCATCAAGCTTGTACAATATTACATCCGGTTCTGTGGTTCCTTCATCGACAATTATTTTATTTAATAATGTATTACCTATAACTGACATTAAACCTGCCGATACGCCATGTCCGGTACAGTCAATAAGTGCAAATATTTTGGTGTCCTTAATGCATTTGTACCAGACAAAATCTCCTCCTATAATGTCTTTTGGCATGAATAAAATGAACGAATCCGGAAAAAGCTTCTTAAAGTCTTTGTGAGATGGCAGAAGTGCGGCCTGTATCATCTTTGCATAATTCAGGTTATCGGTAATTATATCGCTTTTCTGTGATATTATAAAGTTCTGATCAACAAGCATTTTTGTTGTTTTCTTTTGATTCTTCAGGTATTTTAATAAGAAAAGTACAAGCACGGAAATAGCAAGTATTATGATTATAAAAATATACAATATGATTCTGCTTCTTTTAAGTTTTAAATACCTTATTTCTGTTTTATGCTTCAGTTCTGTATTTTCTTTTTTCTGTGTTTCATAATCAGTACTCATTTGTGCAATTTTTTTCCTGCTTTCCAGGGAATATATACTGTCGGCCAGAATATTATACCTGGAACTATATTCATAGGCACTGGTAAAGTCTTTTTTCAGGGCATATGCCTCAGCTATTGAATTATAATTGTCTTTGAGCAGTTCCCGGTCATTTATTTTTTCTGCAATCTCAATGCTTTTCATGTAATTGTTGATTGCCAGTTCCGCTTCCTTATTTTTTAAATAGACACAGCCAATATTATACAACAGGGTGGCCAGTCCTGCATCATGATCTGTTCTGTCAATTATTTTCCTGGCTAGCCCGTAATAATAAAGGGCCATGGTGGAATTGTCCAATTCTGAAAAGATATTGCCGATATTCATATATGATTCGGCCATGCTCCTTTCATCACCTGTTTCTTTTCTGTAATCAAGGGCTTTATTATGATAAGCAAGTGCTGAATCAAAATAAGTCTTATCTTCACTAACACCTTTTTCAAAATATATAAGTCCGATATTATTTAATATTGAAGAAATATCCTGCCTGTCAGACAATTTATTTTTTGCGTTGATAGCGCTCTCATAATAATATATTGCAGAATCATAATTATTCTCAATAAAATAAAACGTTCCCAGTATATAAAAGGATTTTGCAATCCCGCGGGGATCATGATTTTTTTCGGAAATTGATAATGCTTTTTTGCCAAGGTATATAGCCGAGTCAGTATCAGAATATGCAAGTTCCCATGCGAGGTTATAATATTTTTTAACCAGGCTGGAATCTTTTTGAGGAACACCGGCAAATAAATTAATTGATAAACAGATGATTACAACTGAAATTAATTTGTATTGATAGCGGATATAAGCCACGTGGTAATACTGATAAATTTAATGCTGCATTTAACTGATGAAATATACATCAATAGGCCATTCAAGTCAATAGAGTATTTAAATTATTTAGGTGATTTATATCATCAGATACATTGATTTATATCATCAGAATAAATAAATTGAAACAATTTTATTCTTTCTTTGCTTATATTATTATGTAATAACTTAACTATGACCAGTCCATGAAAAGAATACTAATTCTTTGTTCGGGCAACTCAAGCCGCAGCCAGATGGCTGAGGGCTATTTCAGACGTTTTCTCAAAGACAGGGCAGAAGTATACAGTGCAGGCATAGAAGTCCACGGGGTAAATCCTTTTGCAATAAGGGTAATGGGGGAGGATGGAATAGATATTTCACATCACACTTCCAATGATGTCAGTGAATATTTAAATATTGATTTCAATTATATAATAACTGTATGTGATAATGCCAGGGAAAGGTGTCCTTATTTTCCATCCGAAGCAAAGAAATTTCACCGTAACTTTCCTGATCCTGTAAAAGCTGTGGGCACCGAAGAAGAAATCCTTGTTCAGTTCAGAAAAGTCAGGGATATGATTAGGGAGTACGTCACGGACTTTATTAGTAAAGAAGGTTTGTAAAAGGCAACGGGTAAAAAGTAATTAGAAATAATTATATAAGATTATCCTTTAACCATTTATACCATTTATCCATCCCTTCTCCTGTCCGCGCAGACAACTGAAAAAGCTGCAGGTTGTGATTTACTCTTAATGCGTAATCTATGGTTTTTTTCATATCGAACTCAACATATGGAAGCAAATCAATTTTGTTAATAATACAAAGATGGGAACTCTGGAACATATAAGGGTATTTTAAGGGCTTATCCTCACCTTCGGTAACACTCATTATTACAATCCTGAAATTCTCACCCAGGTCAAATAAGGCTGGACAAACAAGGTTTCCTACATTCTCAATCATGAGAATTGAATTATCGGCAATTTTTAATTCTTTAACAGCATTGCTTATCATCCCGGAATCAAGATGGCATCCTGTGCCGGTATTTACCTGGATTACAGGCACACCAGTAGCTTTAATCCGGCTGGCATCATTTGTTGTTTGCTGATCACCCTCTATAACAGAAAACTTTATTGTTTTTGAAAGGTCGGCAATAGTCTTTTCCAGCAATGTTGTCTTGCCGGATCCGGGAGAACTTACAAGATTAAGGGCGGTAATATTTTTTGCCTGGAAATAACCGCGGTTCCTCTCGGCCAGAAGATTGTTTTTATATAATATATCCTGCTGAATTATAATTTTTCTGTCATTATCATGGGAGTGCCCTTGTGAATGATCATGGGAGTGCTCATGTGCATGATCATGGGAGTGCTCATGTGCATGATCATGGGAGTGCTCATGGTCATGACTATGAGCATGTTCCTGTCCGGTTATATCTTCTGATTTTATAATCTTATATTCTGAATCCGGTTCGCCGCAGCCGCATGTTTCACACATTTTTATATATTAATTGTTATTTATAAATAAGTCCCGGTAAAGGTACTAAAAACTAACCATGTTGGCAATGATACCGGTAATATTAGTCAACGTCTATTGACTTAACACTTAGTTCCCTTCCGCGGGTAATTTCAAAATCTACTGACTGGCAGTCAGGGCACTGTGCTGCAATTTCATCAGGTTCAAATTCGGTATGACAATTATTGCATATGGCGCCTGCTTTTATTTTATTTATAATAATTTGTGCACCTTCGAGCATGGAATTTTTAACGGCAGATTCCAGTGCAAATTCCAGTGCTTCAATGACAACTCCCGAAAGAATGCCAACATCAATTTCTACCTTGTTAACCTTTTCAGCACCTGCATTTTTTGCAGTTTTCAGGGCAATATCAACAATATTCAGGGCAATTGAAAATTCGTGCATTTTTTAATCTTTATGGCTGGTCCGGAAATATGTAAACGAATTATCTTCGGCTCCTGCAGGACCTTTCCAGCAATTAAAGAAATTGAACCAGGATGTGTTTTCCAGCACTGTTTGTTGTTCATCTGTGGTGCCGACAAGCCTTATTGCCTTTTTTACATTTGTTTCTATACAAAAGGGCATTCTGAACCCGTCTTCCACTTCTGTCCATTTATACTTAAAAACAAGGTTACCTGAATCAGCGATAAACGAATATTGAAGCACAGGCAATCTTGTTTCGTACAGATATTTCTTAAAAAAAGGAGTGTAATTTTCTTTTGTTTCTTTGTTTACAAAATTAATAAAGCAGTCCGTATCAACAATTTTATAGCTGTTCTGATTATAAAAGTCCTTTATTATTTTAAAAAACAGGGTGTCATTATCGATGGTACATCTCAGGCAGTGAATCATCATTGCGCCCTTTGTATAAATATCATTACCTGCAAAGCTGTTTTCATTAACATTCCTGTTTTCTACCATGGGCCAGAAATTATAGATGTAGTTACATTTATTACCTAATTCATAGAGATATTCTTCTTTACCGAAAACGTGTTCAATAAACAGCAGTTCCGAATAGGTTGCAAATGCCTCATGAATCCATGCATCAGCCATATCGCCTGCCGAAACGGAGTTTCCCCACCACTCGTGAGCTGCTTCATGTACGATAATATAATCGTACTTTTTATTCCTGTAACCATGATCATTTTTATTGCCGTAGGAATTGCCGTATGCAATAGCTGTCTGGTGTTCCATGCCGGCATAGGGT
>CAZOLY010000030.1:0-25819 GCA_964580815.1 uncultured Bacteroidales bacterium | reverse complement strand
TTTGTACCCGGAGCGGGACTTGAACCCGCACAGCCATTAATAGGCCACTGGATTTTAAGTCCAGCGCGTCTACCAGTTCCGCCACCCGGGCAGGTAGACATTAGAGCGGAAAACGGGACTCGGACCCGCGACCCCGACCTTGGCAAGGTCGTGCTCTACCAACTGAGCTATTTCCGCCAGTTAAAACAGCTGCAAATTTATCATATTTTTTTCCTATCTACAAAAATAATCCGGACTTAATTAAGGGTATGAAATGTCAGTTAATAATAGCCCTGAGATAAAAGGATTCATGCATATTAGAATAAATAATATGCTGAATTCCTGAAAGATATACTTTTATTTAATAATTTAGTTTTTTATAACATATTCATTTAATAATAAATTCATGTGAGAACGAATTTATTTTTAAATAATTATAAAATTTAAAACGAATGAAAAAAGTACTATTAGTAATAATTGTAATAGCCCTGACCGGTGCTACAGGTAGTTTTATTACCAGAAATTACCGGAATGAGCAGTACAAAATAGTAAAACTTAAAGGGTGCAATGCGTATACAAATTTTCCAAGGTCCGAGTTTTCCTGGATCACCGGTCCGGGTCCGGACAGCATTTCCGCCCTGCCGCTATATGATGGCGATTTGCTGTACCTGTTTACAGAAAACAGCAATTTGCCTTTTTACAGGTATGAGAAAGCCGATGGCAACTTCCTGGAATTTTATACCGGGGATTTTCTGCTTTATCTGAATAGCAAAATTATAGCTATTGAGATAACGGATGATAAAATGGTCATGGACTGGCTCGAAGGTATTGACTCAAGGGATATTAGTGATCTGCGTTATCTTTCGTTTACATCTAACTATTCACAAACCCATCTGCCGTATTTAAAAAAGATTGCTGCTATTAAGCCTGATATAGGTCTGTTTATTAATGAAGATATAAGTGACTTCACCGATGTTCTGAAACTTTTTAATCCGGCATGGATCATTGCACCTGGCTCCGGATTAGATGACAAAACACAAAAAGGAATAGGCAGTGAAAAAAACCTTGAATTACTTTATATTAGTGCAGACACATGGGACCCGGAGGTTTTATCAAAGCTCTCCGGATTGAAAAACCTTATACTGCTGAATTTGTATCAGCCTGAAAATAACAAAGTCCTTATAAATAATTCAGAATTGAAGTCACTTACATTAATCAGGTCAGAAATAAGGGATATCTCTTTTTTAAGCAACCTGAACAATCTCACTCAGCTAAGCCTGCTGGAATGTGATACGCTGACCGATATCAGCGCCTTAAAAAATATGAGCAACCTGGAACGGTTAGGTTTAATAAATTGCAGTAGCATTACAGATATTAATGTTCTTGACAACCTGACTTCACTTCGCTGGATATCTTTTAATCCGCAGGTTACAAAAAATGAACTGGAATCCTTTACAGAAAAACATAGTGATATAGAGGCAATAGAATTAATAGGATGCATGTATATTAAGGATATAAGTTCCTTTAAGAGACTCAAAAAGCTATCATGTCTTACTTACTTTGACACGGAAATAGACCTGAGTTCAGTATATGATTTAAAAAGGCTGAAGTATCTTTCATTGCCTGACAGTATTTATAATGAGCCTTCACAGGCAGCGGAGCTTCAGGAAAAACTGCCCAATTGCGTCATTGTACCTGCCGCGGCATTATGCCTGGGCTCAGGATGGCTGCTGTTAATAATTCCTGTAATTATTCTAACCGGACTAGTATTAATGTTATACAGACGTCTAAAAGCTAAAGTCAGTTAGATATAATAATTAAATACTGGTTTATATTAATATGGTATCCCCGGTAAAGTCGAAACTCGTAATATTTACTGAATCCTTAATTTGTGTTGCAGGCATAGTTATTTTTGCCGTGTTTTCGCACGGGAAGTTAATTCCTTCTCTAATATCCCTTTCGGGCTTGCTAATAGCAGGTATCATAATAAACATAAATGCACGCACACAAAAGGATCTGCGCTTGTTATTCGGGTTTAATAAAATATCGCGCACCACGGTGATATATATTATTATTGCTTCTATCTTCGGAATATTAATAGGGGCAGTATACAGAAGGTATCAGCATGATTTTATAATACCAGGAAGGCTGACTTATTTTGCTGTTCCTGCAATACTTATAGGGGCTACCGAGGAGCTCGTTTTCCGGGGATTTATCCAGGGCCACAGCCGCAGGATTGGTGCAGTGGTCTCAATTATATTTGCGACCCTTGCACATACAGCTTATAAATGCTCATTTTTTCTTGCACACCAGTCAGGTTACGAAACAGATATATTGTTCCTGATGAAATGGACAGTTTTCGGAGGATTTGTTTTTAGTGTTATCAAGGAATATTCAAACAACATCTGGGCACCCCTTGCGGGGCATGCGGTTTTTGATCTACTGGTTTACGGGGACTTTGCCAGTGCCCCCTGGTGGGTTTGGGTATAAAAAAAATCCCGGCTCTGTGCCGGGATTGCAGTTATGTTCTTCATATTCCTTCGGCCACCATATCACCTACCTGGCTTGTTGTATATCCCATTTTGCCGGCGCCCATATCTTTAAGCTTATTTGCGGTAACGTTCATCACCGATCTTTCAATAGCGTGGGCCGCTTCATTTTCATCAAGGTGCTCAAGCATCATAATACCGCAGCATATTGCTGCAAGGGGATTAATTATGTTCTTACCTGTATATTTTGGAGCAGAGCCTCCTATAGGTTCAAACATACTCACTCCGTTTGGATTTATGTTACCGCCGGCAGCAATGCCCATTCCTCCCTGCGTTATTGCGCCGAGGTCAGTGATAATATCTCCGAACATATTTCCCGTAACAATAACATCAAACCATTCGGGATTTTTTATCATCCACATGCAGGTAGCATCCACATGGTAATATTCACGCCTGATATCAGGATAGTCCTTTTCGCCAATTTCGTGGAATGCCCTTTCCCACAGGTCATAGACATAGGTTAGCACATTTGTTTTTCCGCAAAGAGCCAGGGTATTTCTTTTGGCTCTTTTCCTGGCATACTCAAAAGCATAGCGCAGGCACCGTTCAACCTGCATCCTGTTATATACCATGCTCTGGACAGCCACTTCATCTTTGGTACCCTTCATAGTAAATCCTCCTATGCCTGTATACAGTCCGCCGACGTTCTCGCGTACCACTACATAATCAATATGCTCCGGTCCTTTATCTTTAAGAGGTGTTGGCACACCGGGATATAGTTTTACAGGCCTGAGATTGATGTACTGGTCGAGGTCAAAGCGCAGTTTAAGCAGAATTCCCTTTTCAAGTATCCCGGGCTTTACCTCAGGATGACCTATGGCCCCGAGAAAGATTGCATCAAATTTTCTTAATTCTTCAACGGCAGAATCAGGAAGTACCTCACCGGTTCTCAGGTAACGGTCACCTCCGAAATCAAACCATTCGAAGTTAAATTTTATTCCAAACTTATTTGAAGTTGCTTTCAGCACCTTAACGCCTTCATTAACAACTTCGGGCCCGGTTCCATCTCCGGGCAGCACGGCGATATTATACGTCTTTTTCGTCATTCTTTACTTTTTTATCTATTATTAATTATTGACCCTGTCAAAAAGTCGACAAGTTTAAATATTTATTTTCAGTTTGCCAAAAATTAAAGATTACTGTTTTCTATTATATTAAGCATTTTCAGTGTAGCCTTAATTGCTGCCACTGTCTGGTCGGAATCCAGTCCCCTTGTCCGGAATTCCTTTCCGTTCTGCATATTCCAGGTTATGACAGTCTCCACCAGGGCATCGGTCTTTCCTCCGGGAGGTATTGACACGGAATAGTCCATCAGCTTGGGAAATGTTTTATCAAGTTTTTTATAAACTTTCCTTAAAGCTTTTACAAAAGCATCATACTGGCCGTCTCCATTAGCGGTCTCTTCATATTCATTTTCGTTTACTTTTATCTTGAGTGTGGCTACGGGTTTCAGTCCGTTTGATGTGGAGAGTGAATAGTTCTTAATCTGGATTTTTTCATTTATATATTTGCTTTTAAGCACATCTGATATTATATAAGGCAGATCTTCCTTTGTGACGGTTTCTTTTTTATCTCCAAGTTCAATTACCCTATCCGTGATTTTCCTCATAGACTCATCATCGAGATCGATACCCAGTTCTTCGAGGTTTTGCTTAATATTTGCCTTTCCTGATGTTTTTCCCAGGGCATAGATCCTTTTTCTGCCAAACCTTTCTGGCAGCAGGTCGTTAAAATAAAGCTGGCTTTTCTGGTCACCATCTGCATGTATGCCGCATGTCTGGGTGAAAACAGATTCCCCGATTAAGGGTTTGTTCGGGGGAATTCTTATTCCTGAGAAAGATTCGACCATTTTACTTACAAGGCTAAGTTTTGATTCATTGATATTCATCTTGCATTTTAAGTGGTCTTTTACAACGCCGATAACACTTGATAAGGGCACATTTCCGGCCCTCTCCCCCAGTCCGTTTACCGTTGTATGTATTCCCGTGATACCGGCTTTAATAGCGGAATATACATTGGCTGTACCCAGGTCATAATCATTGTGAGCATGAAAGTCAAATTTAAGTTTAGGATATTTATCTACTGCCAGTTTACAGTATTCGTATGTCTCATCCGGATTCAATATGCCCAGTGTATCGGGCAGCATAAACCTGTCTATTTTTTCATGTTGCAGTGAATCCAGCATGAAGAACACATAATCCTTTGAATTGCGCATGCCATTGGACCAGTCTTCAAGATATATGTTCACTTTAAGGTCATTTTTCAAAGCATAGTCAATTGAATATTTTATATCTTTCAGATGTTCTTCGGGAGTCTTGTTAAGTTGTTCGGTAACATGCCTGTATGAACCTTTTGTAAGAAGATTCATAACTTTTGCCCCGGCGTTTTTAATCCAGTCAATTGAAATATTGCCATCAACAAATGCCAGTACTTCTATTCTATCAAGAAGGTCCTTGGCGGTGGCCCATTTTATTATTTTCCTGACAGCCTCAAGCTCACCTTCGGAAACCCTTGCCGAGGCTACTTCGATACGGTCGACCTTCAGCTCCTCCAGCAATAGCTTTGCTATACCCAGTTTTTCTTCATCCGTAAAGGATACGCCTGATGTCTGTTCCCCATCCCTCAGGGTAGTATCCATTATTATGACTTTCATAGCTTTTGAATTTTAAGTATATGATATTGTTCGGTTCTTCTCAAAGAATTCAATCCTGTTTTTAATGCTTAACAAGTAATCTATATCATCGAAGCCGTTGATAAGGCATTTCTTTTTATAGGGATTGATTTCGAATTTTTCTGTTTCGCCTGTTGACAGGATTTTTATTTCCTGTTTTTCAAGGTTAACCTCTACTTCTGCCTGCGGGTCAGCTTCGATATGTTTAAAGATTTTTTTAAGGAATGCATCGGAAACCTGTACGGGAAGCAATCCGTTATTCAGTGCATTGTTTTTAAAAATATCAGCAAAGAAGCTTGATATAACTGCTTTAAAGCCATAATCGTGAATTGCCCATGCAGCGTGCTCACGGCTTGACCCGCTGCCAAAATTCTTGCCTGCAACAAGTATTGTTCCCGAGTATGTGGGATTATTCAGCACAAAATCCTTTACAGGTTTGTTATCCCTGTCGTATCTCCAGTCTCTGAAAAGGTTATCTCCAAATCCTTCCCTTGTAATTGCTTTAAGGAATCTTGCAGGAATTATCTGATCGGTATCAACATTTTCAACTTGAAGAGGAACACATGTAGATTTGAATGTTACAAATTTATCTATTGACATAACTGAATGATTTATGGTTTATTATTAATGATTTATCCCATCTACGCTTCTGCCTGCGATAAATCTTCGGCAGACGAGGAAGCTTCGGTGGGCATGGTTAAAAGTTATAAAAATTCCCGGGGGTCTGTTATTTTCCCGGTTACTGCAGCTGCAGCGGCAGTAAGAGTACTTGCAAGTATTGTCCTTGCTCCCGGTCCCTGGCGGCCCTCAAAGTTTCTGTTAGAAGTGGAGACCGCGTATTTACCTTCAGGCACTTTATCATCGTTCATGGCCAGGCACGCCGAACAACCGGGCTGCCTGAATTCAAACCCGGCTTCAGTAAGGATTTTTACAATACCTTCCTCGAAGGCATTTTTCTCTACCTGTTTTGATCCGGGTACTATCCAGGCTGTTATATCAGGGGCTTTCTTTTTGCCCTTCACAAAATCCGCAAAAGCCCTTAAATCTTCAATGCGTCCGTTTGTACAACTGCCGACAAAGACATAATCTACCTGCTTGCCCAACAGGGATGATCCAGGTTTAAATCCCATATATTTTAATGCTTTATTAAACGAAGGCCTGTTATTTTCAGGTATGTCATCAACAACCGGAAGGTTCTCTGTAATTCCTATTCCCATACCCGGGTTTGTTCCGTAAGTGATCATCGGTTCAATGTCCGCCGCATCAAACCTGATTTCCTTATCAAACACAGCACCGGCATCGGAATAAAGGGTTTTCCAGTATTCCAGCTTTTTCTTCCATTCATCACCCCTGGGTGCAAATTCTTTGTTTTTGACGTATTCATAAGTAGTACTATCGGGAGCTATCAATCCGCCCCTGGCACCCATTTCAATGCTCATGTTGCAAATTGTCATGCGCCCTTCCATGCTTAGGGCTGTTATTGCTGAGCCTGTATACTCCACGAAGTATCCCGTAGCCCCGCCGGCTGATATTTTGGAAATTATGTAAAGAATAATATCTTTCGCCGTTACTCCTTTGCCTGTATTACCATCTACCGTTATTTTCATTCTTTTTGGTTTGGGCTGGAGTATACACTGGGTGGCCAGTACCATTTCAACCTCGCTTGTACCTATGCCGAAAGCAACACTTCCAAAAGCACCGTGTGTCGCTGTATGGCTATCGCCACAAACAATGGTCATGCCGGGCTGTGTTATGCCCAATTCGGGGCCGACAACATGGACAATACCCTGGTAAGGATGATTTAATTCGTATAGCTGAATACCGTGTTTTTGGGTATTTTCTGTGAGTTTTTCAACCTGCGACCTTGACAGATCATCTTTTATTGTAAGGTGCTGATTTATTGTAGGCACGTTATGATCAGGAGTAGCAATGGTATTCTGTGGGCGGAATACTTTGATGCCTCTTGAATCTAATCCTGCAAATGCCTGGGGACTTGTTACTTCATGTATTAAATGCCTGTCAATATACAATACACTTGGTCCGCCTTTTATTTCACTAACAACGTGGGCATCCCATATTTTATCGAATAATGTTTTATTTTCCAATGTTTTAACGTTTTAAAGATTAGACAATTTTATTTATCGCATCCAGCAGTGCCTCGACCGAAGCAGTAATAATATCGGTATTCCCTGAAAATCCGTAATAGTAATTTCCTTTACTCTCAATTTGTATGTGCACCTTACCGACGTCGTCACTCCCCCTGGTGATAGCCTGAACAAGAAATTCTTCAAGTCGGAACCTCTGGTGTATCAGTTTACGGACAGCATCAAATGCTGCATCCACGGGTCCGTTTCCCGAGGAAGTATCAGTGAACGATTCACCGTTAAAATTCAGTGTTACTGTAGCCGTAGGTATTGCTGTCTTGCCGCATAATACCTGTAATCTCTCAAGCTTTATACCATGGTCCTGTTTAGCTTCCGATTTACCTACCAGCACTTCAAGATCATCATCTTTAATATCTTTTTTCCTGTCCGCCAGTTCAAGGAATTTTACATATATCTTGTCGAGTTCAACTTTTTTAATATCATATCCCAGCTTTGCCAGGCGGTGCTTCAGTGCTGCGCGTCCACTTCTTGCGGTAAGGTTAATTGAGGATTCGCTTATTCCCACATCAATGGGATCAATAATTTCGTAATTTTCTCTTTTCTTTAATACCCCATCCTGGTGGATACCTGAAGAATGGGCAAAAGCATTTCTTCCTACTATTGCCTTGTTTGGCTGGACAGGCATACTCATGAGGCTTGATACAAGCCTGCTTGTCCGGTATATATTCCTGGATTCGATATTAGTTTCAATACCAAGATGTTTCCTGCTTCTAAGGATCATAACAACCTCTTCAAGGGAAGTATTTCCGGCGCGCTCCCCTATACCATTTACAGTAACCTCCACCTGGCGTGCACCATTTAATACTCCCGAGATTGTATTTGCTGTGGCCATGCCCAGGTCGTTGTGGCAGTGGGTTGAGATTATTACCTTATCAATATTCTTAACATTTTCCTTAAGATATTTAATTTTAGTACCAAATTCTTCCGGCAGGCAATAACCTGTTGTGTCGGGAATATTTACAACAGTAGCACCTGCTTTTATAACTGCTTCAATGACCCTTGCAAGGTATTCGTCCTCGGTTCTTCCCGCATCTTCGGCATAAAACTCCACATCTTCAACGTATTTTTTTGCATATTTCACTGCTGCAACGGCTCTTTTAATTATTTCTTCTTCATTTGAGTTTAACTTATAATTAATATGGTAATAGGAAGTGCCTATTCCCGTATGAATTCTTTTTCTCCTTGCATATTTGAGCGAATCAGCGGCCACATCTATATCTTTTTCAACTGCCCTTGTTAGTGCACATATTACGGGGTCGTTAACAGATTTGGATATCTCTTCAACTGACTTAAAGTCACCAGGGCTTGATATGGGAAAGCCTGCTTCGATGATATCAACTCCCAGAGATTCAAGGGCCTTGGCTACTTCAATTTTTTCAACTGTGTTTAACTGGCAGCCGGGCACCTGTTCACCGTCCCTGAGTGTTGTGTCAAAAACGTACAATTTTTCGCTCATGATTTCAAAATTTAATATTAAACATTCCAAAAAGAAAGAGGCCATTCTCGCATGTGAGAATGGCCTCTTCTTATTTTATGATAATGCATACCATCCTCACATTGGAATTCCAAGAATACCAAGTAATATAATAGTGAGTATGATACTTGTTAATTTCATTTATCCGATTAATTGAGGCACAAATATACTCATAAAAATTATTTTTCAAAAAAAAATGAATCAAAATTGAAATTAATTATTCCTGCATTATCTCTGCAACTTCATCAGTAATTTCAAGATTATGATAAATGTTCTGAACTTCGTCAAGTTCTTCAAAGTCTTCTATTAGCTTTAAAACTCTCCTCGCAGCTTCAGCATCCAGCTTTTTAGTGTTATTAGGAATTCTTTGAAGCTGTGCATTTTCGACATGCATGTCCATTTCGTCGAGCTTCTTTTGAACGCTGCCGAAATCTTCGAGTGATGTTGTTATTATAAAAATGTCATCCTCCAGTTCACAATCCTCCACCCCGGCATCAATAATTTCCAGTTGAAATTCTTCAGGGTCCTTGTTGCCTTTGTGTACAGTAAATACGCCTTTCCTTTCAAAAAGGAAACTTAATGATCCATTTGTTCCAAGATTACCTCCTCTTTTATTAAATACTGCTCTTATGTTACTTACGGTTCTAAGATTATTATCGGTAAGACATTCAATGAATACTGCAATGCCGGAGGGTCCGTAACCTTCAAAAGTTGCTTCCTGCAGAGAAGCACCTTCACTGCTCGCCTTTTTGATAGCCCTTTCAATATTTTCCTTTGGCATATTCACTCCCTTGGCATTTTGAATAGCCAGTCTCAACCTGGGATTACTGTCAATGTCATTACCACCCTCCCTCACGGAGACCTGTATTTCTTTTACTATCTTGGAAAATATTTTTCCTTTTTTTGCATCCAGGGCTCCCTTTTTTCTTTTAATTGTTGACCATTTACTATGTCCTGACATGTTTTTAAGTATTAATGTTATACGGCCATTTAAAATATAAATTTGCGCACTTTTTGGAAAATAAACAAAATATAAGAATCCTTTGTTAATCTAAAGGAATTAAAATTTAATACATGCTCTTTTATATAGGGTAAAGGGCTTTTTATCTGTCACATAATAGGAGTAAATATATTGGAAAAGTCGTTGACAATGTTAATATTATTTCCGAACTTGTTTAAAATAATAAATGTACCATGTATTTAAGGAGACTTTATATTCTGGCATTGCTATTGTTGTCATACATATCACTTTCATTGCCGGGCACAGAAGATAAGGAAGACAACAAATACCTGGAAAATATAAGGTCTTCGCTGGAAAAATATTCTTCAGCAGTTCATCAGCAGAAAGTCTATCTGCACCTTAACAATTCCAGTTATAAAGCAGGTGAGACCATATGGTTCAAGGCATATGTGGTAGACGGGACAAATCATCTGCCAGACACGCTGTGTACTAATCTTTATGTAGAGTTAATAAATTCCAGGAAGATAATTGTTGATACAAAGAGGATAAAGCTTGTTAACGGATTTGGTTATGGTGATTTTATTTTAAGGGATACTGTATGTGAGGGCTTATACCAGCTAAGATCATACACTAACTGGATGAGGAACTTTAGTTCCGATTTTTATTTTACCCGCAATTTCTCTGTAAGTAACCCCGGTTTCAGGAAATATATATCAAGAAAGGAAGCCAGCTTCAACAAGCAACTTATTAAAAAGAATATAAAGAAATCGAAATATTTCGATGTTCAGTTTTTCCCGGAAGGGGGCAGCCTGGTGAGTGGCATTGAAAGCGTGGTGGGCTTTAAAGCTATAAATTTAGCCGGCAGAAGTATAAACATCAGTGGAGAAGTGTATGATTCGGATAAGAACAAAATTGTATCATTCACCAGTATCCATGACGGGATGGGGTCTTTTCGTATTAAGCCCGAACAGGACCGGAAATATTACGCCCTCGTGCGTTCGGGTGAGGGTAAGGAAGTAAAAGTTTTTTTACCTGAACCTGAAGAAAGAGGTATTGTCATGAAGGTTGACAATTCGAATGAAGATTACTTGCTTGTTGATATGAATTCAAACAGGTTCAGGACGGATGACAGGACGGCCAATGAATTTTCTTTAATCGGACAGGTGAGGGGTAAGATGTACTATTCATCATTAATAGACCTGGCCGGGGAACATGCAGAAGTCAGGATAGACAAGAGTATGTTTCCCACGGGTGTTGTCCAGTTAACACTTTTCTCATACAGGTATGAGCCGGTAGCAGAACGCCTGGTATTCGTTAATCACCATGATAATATGATTATAAATGCATATCCGGAATATGCAAGTCCGGATGAGAATGACTCGGTAAGGCTGCTGATTGATGTGCATGATGCTGACGGTAATCCTCTACAATCAAATATTTCGTTATCTGTGCTTGATGAAGAACAGACCGGTTCAGATTTATTGTCCGCTAATATTCTCAGCAACCTTTTGCTGACGTCTGATCTTAAAGGGTATATTGAAAATCCCGGGTATTATTTCCGGAGCGGGTCTGCCAGCGAAAGGGAAGCACTTGATAACCTGATGTTAACACAGGGCTGGAGGAGATTCATATGGCAGGATGTAATAAATAATGAAATTCCTGAATTAGAACATCCTGTAGAGAACTTCATAACTATAGGCGGCCAGATAACCGGTGATTTATTAAAATTTCCGTTAAGTGATTGTGATGTAAAACTTACAATTCTTGACCAGTATAATGATGAGTTCCTGCAAAAGACAAATAGCAAGGGGTATTTCCAGTTTGATAATATGGTTTACTACGATACGGTGAATGTCAGGATTGAAGCCCAGCGTCCAAGCAAAAGGAAGAACCTGCTAATATTGCTGCCCGAAGCTGAACCTGCTGAAATTGATAAGTTCTATGGAGAGAACCGGATGACGACTGTCTCGGAAAGGGACAATAAAAGTTATAGAAGACAAAGGAATATTGAATTTAAGAAAGCTTTGCTGGAGAAAGAAAAGGAAGAATCCGAAAAAAACAGGCTGACCAGCATATATGGTGATCCTGATTATGTAATTAAGTCTGAAGATATACCCAGCGGTTATTCTGATGCTTTGCAGGTTATAAAGGGGAGGGTCCCCGGTGTAAATGTTATAGGCAACAATGTGATAATAAGAGGTGTTAGCACTATTTATGGAAGTACAGAGCCTCTTTATCTTATTGATGGTGTGCCGGCAAATGATGTAGGTTCGATACTGGCCATACCGGTTGAAGATATTGACAGGATTGAGATACTTAAGGGGCCCAGTACTGCTATTTTTGGAAACAGGGGATCAAATGGCGTAATTGCCATATATACCAAGAGGGGCATCTTTATGAAAAGAGGTGTTATTGAATTTACGATGTTAGGGTATTATTCACCCAGGGAATTTTATCAGCCAAAGTATGAAGTTGTTGATGCCGGCAGTGAAGAAATATCAAAACCTTCAGCAATATACTGGAAACCGTCAATTCAGACAGGTTTATCGGGTAAGGCCGAAGTATATTTTCGTGTTCCTGAAAGTATTTCAAAGTACAGGATTATTGTTGAGGGCATATCTGATGAGGGCCATCCGGGTAATGTTAACCTTTTGATAGACAACGGTCAATGATAGTCAGGAGGATTATGACACTGCAACGCGCGCGTTTTCAATTTCACTCTCAGAGCATATATTAAGATCATTATTCTCATCGCTGAGTTTGAACAATTCCGATAATTCCTTTGAGACATTTAAAAAATACAGATCTATACTATTTTTCCTGGCAGTTTCACTGGCGTATCTCAGACCTGCAAATGAGTTACTGTCAATGAATTTTATCTCTTTCAGGTCAACATAAATATCAGTGGCAGCATTCTCTATAATCTGCAGGAGATGGTTTTTCAACTTTTCAATTACCAGGATGTCTATTCTTTTTAGATTTCTTATTGACATTATAGCATAGTCATTATAATATACAATGCTAATCATATTGAACAAGGCTTAAAATACAGGGGTTGAAAATACAACGTCAGGAAGGTTATTTTTATTAAATCATTTTGAACTTATTAACAATACTCCGTAATTTATTCACAGGGGAATAGTGTGATTTTTTATACTTCGATCATTTTTTTGTAAGACTGCGCATCGAGCAAACTATTCATCTCATTTTCATCATCTACCTCCACCTTAATCAGCCATCCGTCCCCATAGGGATCCTTATTCACCAGGTCAGGGTGGTCCTCCAGTTTATCATTTATTCCGATAACTTTTCCTGAAACGGGCATAAATAAGTCAGATACTGTTTTAACTGCTTCAATTGTGCCGAACACTTCTTCTTTTCCAAGGTGTTCATCCAGGGTTTCTATTTCAATAAAAACAATATCGCCAAGTTCCCCTTGCGCATAATCGGTAATTCCAACAAAAGCTTCTTTATTTTCAATGCGTATCCACTCGTGGTCTTTTGTGTACCTTAGATTGCCAGGTATATTCATAATTAACTATATTAATGATTAGTGAATTGGCAAAATTTATACTTTTTTATGTTTTTCAAAAATATATATAACAATATTTGTTAATACTTATCAATAATTTTTCAATACATGTTAAAAGATATGATTTTTGCTGAAATGAGGCAGTATAAAAAGCTACTGTGCGAGGGTAAACCTTATACTGAAGCCTACATTTGTATCAGCTGTGAGAAATGAGCGGGATGTATATGGTTTATTAAGTGTCCTGTCAAAGAAAAACTGAATATTAAATCTTGTGCTAAGTGCATAATCTGCCGTAGTACTTAGCTTTATCACTCGCTGGCCTGTAGTTATCTGGTCAACTTCATCTTCAGTCAGCAGTGCCAGATGTCTGATCAGTGTTTTGTTATCCCTTACTGACAGATCGAATCTTATATTAAGGTCGCTCTCATATTTTCTGCCGCTGATTTCCAGTGGTACCTCCTTGAACCTGTAGCCTGCACCTATGACAAACTCCCCGTTCCTGCTTTCCGTAAGCTGGTTGTTTGACAGGCTCAGCGCCAGTGTTCTGGACTTTTTTATCTCAAAGCGGGTAATAAGACTGTTCTGCCATGTCATATCGAAGTTTATCAGCGGACTAAAATCTTCCCTTATTGACACAGTATTAATTTGAAATTCAGGAATAAAATTATTCTGAAAATCTTTTACAAATTCGAGCCCGCTATTTTCTTCGACATAGTTAAAGTTGGTAGTAAAATCGCCGACATTATACGTTGACCGGTATGAATGACTGACGTCTATAGATTTGAAATACTTTTTTAAAAAATCAATTCTTGACAGGCCGTCAAAGGTAATCTTCCAGTTTGGCAGCATACTCAATAATCCCGGGAATGTTTCCAGTGTGACACGCCTCGGATTCTTATTACCATAAGCAGCCAGGAAGGCCGGAATAAGTACTTCCGAGGAAGTAGGCCCGTAACCATAGGGATATTCATCTTCGCCAGGCTGTTGTACAGATGAATTAAAGCCGGTATTTGACTTCTCTATTCTTTGTTTGAATAGTCTGTTGGCAATAATTTTCCGGTATTCCTTAAATTTTTCAAAATGGTCGGAATGGTAGTTATCATCACTGCTTATTGGTTCAAAAGCAGAGCCTATGCTAATAAATGATATTGAAAAGTTGCCTGTCGTCATACGGTTATCGAATCTGAAGCTGTCTGTTTCATAAATAAAATATTCTGACATATTTTCAGAATAAGTACGTGTCGCGTTGAGATCTATCCTGAATCCCCTGAATGGCTCAAAAGTGCTTCGTACAGTATAATTTTCTGATTTGGTCATAGTGTAAGGATTACTAAATGCCGGATCTTTTGTTAGCCAGTCTTCGTTCATGTTACGGACAAAGTTCTCATCCTGGTATCCCAGAATAAAGGGAAACCCGGGAGCATTGCTGAAATTATCATTATCTTTCCCCGTGTTTAATCCAAAGTAGTTGGTCTGCGGCAGATAGCCCATAAGATAGGTGCCTCCCGATTGTGAGTAAGCTATGGATATGTTTTTGATACCGGTAAGGAACCTCACGGAATTTTCTGCAATAAATACAAGCGGATTTTCTCCAACAGGGACTATACCTTCTATGTTTACTGTAACTCCTGTATAATCTGCTTCGGCAGTAATTAAAATTTTATTTTCACTTACAATTTCAACCCTGACATCCACTTTATTTCCTTCGGCATCCACTACATTTACTACTATATCATTAGTGCCAAGTTTGTGAACAATACTTTTCGGTGTATTGGCTTTCAGGTATGTTCTGCGTGAATAGGTAACTTTTTTGGTTCTTTTATTTGCGTCAGATTTCTGCGGGCTAGTGTATTTATTGTTTATCCGTTTAATAAAACCTACTTTGTTAAACAGTTTGTTCGTGCTATACTGGTTGTTGACCTGAATGGTGTTGGAGTTACTCAGGTTATGTCCCAAAGAATAGCCGCCCTCATAGAAAGGACCCCTGTCCCATCCCATTTTTCCATTATAACGTATTGAGGCTGTCACCCAGTCTACAACTGGAATTTTGCCAAATGGTACCGAATAGGTTACATTAAAGCTGTGATCGTAATTTGTATTTGTGCCGCCATTTAATATGTTGGTCCATATTGAATCGGCCCACTCCTGATTATCACCTGGCCTGAACCAGTCGTATGCCCCCGGCATCTCATCTATCCTGGCAACATTTGTGGCTGAAAAATCAAATTTTAATGACCTTGTGATATCCCACCTTATATCATAAAACCTGTTCCACAGAAAGTCTTTATTGACAGTAGAGTCAATTTTTATTTGAACATTTTCAAAAACATTCCTCATTTTTACCTCGTTGTAGTTTCTGTCGAAATCTGTTCTGAAGGTAAAATTTGAAGGCATGGGATTAAAGTTAAAGTCTTTAATAATTTTCATGTATGGGGATTTCAGTTTTTTGGACTTTCTGAACGGCGTAATACTTAAAGGTCTGGCGCTATAGGTATAGTTAAGGGCTGCCCTGTACCTTATGGTGTTATCTTTTTCAATACTGTAGCTGTGTGCCTGCTCTTCGCTGTAGGCAACACTAAGTGACAGGTTGGCAGGAGAGATAACTTTAAATTTTTTCACTTCTTTATTTACCCTTGCATTGGTAAAGTTTATGCTTTTTCTGTCCACCACATCCTGTGATATTTCTTTTATCTCTTTCTTTTCGGATTTTGATTCCGCTTCTTTTATCACTTCTTTAAGCAGCCTGTCAGGTTCTTTCGGATAATACTCAGGATTGATTACGGACTTTGAAACACCGACAAACATTGGTACCGACACATTTGATTTTTCAGGTAGCAGTTTGCCCAGTTCAATATTTGAAGATATATCGTACTGCAACACCTCTTCTTTCTTTCTTTGCTCGACCTTCTGTTCGATGCCTCCGAATCCCGGTTGTATTGTGCTTCCTGCCACTGACAGTGTTCCCAGGTCGGCCAGCTTGGTTTGCATCCTGGCATTTGCAGCCCAGCCGCCCTTATTATTAAAGTCGGTTAATCTCAATTCATTGAACCATATTTCTGCACCTTTCGGCAAGCCGTCATTACTATGCTGGTTGTCTGCGTCGCCCGGATTACGCACGCCAATCATTATAGTTCGTATATTGCTGAGGTTCGGGGTGCCCCTGACCTTTATTTTATTATTGCCGTCGAACTTGCTATATATGCGTATTTTACTGTACAGCATACTATTTTCTTCTATTGCCTGGTCCCTTTCTTTTTTAAGCTCCACAAGTTTTTCAAGGTCAATTTCAAAAACATTATCATCAGGCCATACTAATCTTCTGTCGGCCTCGTCATCGTCATCATAGTTATTCCTGTGCTGTGTGAGTACAAGGGGAACTTCATATTCATAGAAGTTATCTTTGTAGTCTGAGCCTATTCTGATGAAAGCTGACAGGTCATAATCATTCAGGTCTTCATTCATTAATGCCTCTGCATGGACAAACATTCTTAATTTTTTGTATTGTCTCAGATCAAGCTCGACATTTTTATATGCAACCCGCGCATCGCCGTCGGGCAAATTGTTGACTTTAAATACTATAGATTGTTCGTTTAGCTGTGCAACCTGTGGCTGACTGGGGTCTATGACCCTTGTTATGCCGGGAGGAAGGACATAGTTAACAGGTACTTTTGCAGAATTTTCTTCAATATTGACTGCAGATATTTCAAAATCTCCCGGTTCGACTTGCTGCGTTATTGATGCTCCTCCTTCGCTGATACTAAATTTATATTTCCTCCACTCGCTCCTTACAAGGTGCAGTTCGGCGAATCTCAGAATCACGGAATCATCGAAATTTGTAAGGAACATTCGCATGAAACGTATTGATTTAAAGTCTTCGATGTTGCCTATTTTTCTTTCAAAGTCGTTGATAGGTATACGGAACTGGTACCAGTTTACATTTTTGGTGTTAACAATATCTGTAATGTATTTATTGTTTGTATTAAGTTCATCAGGCCTCAGTTCAACCTTATACTGAAAATATGTTTCTGTTTCGTTTAATGTATTATCCCTGTTAATATCTTCGCAACTTGGCAGTGTGCTTGCAGCTGCGAATTCACCTTCGGTAGGAGGGGAGTTCCCTTCCAGTCCGTTATAATTCTTGTACCTGTTTACTACTCCCAGTTCCTTCTCATCATAATCGGTGCCGAGATAATAATGGAAATTATCACTTGAAGGGTCTTCATATACATCCTGGTATGCTTCAGATTGCTCTCCGAAAATATTTCTAACCTGTTCAACATAGCTGCTGAAGTATGAACGTTCAGCATCATCTCCCAGACCATCGAGTCCGACATCCTGGTATTTTCTTGTGTCGGGATCAGTGTTAAAAGCGTTAACTATGGACTGGGTGCGGGGTATCCTGCCCCATGAAGTATAGTCAACAAGGGTTAAAGTATCGGTTGCTGATATAGGAAGTCCGTTTTCAAAGGTTTTTCTTGAATCTCTTAAAATATCTTCAGATATTTCACCAAGGTTAAAGTACAGATCACCCCCTGTATGTGTTGAATCCAGCACAAAGGGATCCATAAGCCAGAATTCAATATATTCGACGTTTGAAGTTTCAAAGTCACTTGTCTGTATTTCCCTCATTATTCCGCCCCATCTTTTCCTGGGATTATTCAGTTTCCCGTCACTGCTGATGTCAGTATCATAATTATAGGGACCTTTATCCTGTGGATAATAGGCGATATTAAAAATAGATATGGGGCTGTCGAAGCCCGTGCCACTTTCTTTTTTGGTATATATCTCTGTTTCTTTAACTTCCCTGACAAAGGGGCCCTCCACATCAGACTCGGAAAGGTGCTTTGGTGTTCTGCCTGTTTTCCTGGTAAACAGGGGGTCAATGACATACCATGCAATTTTTGCGCGGTTATATCCGTAATGCAGGTCATCGTTCAGCTCAGCTTCCGGGAAGAGGCTCTGCCCCCTGGGTGCACTTGACAGGACCCATGCGGCCAGGCTTTTCATTTCAATAGTAGTCTCGGTACCTTCAAAATCATCGATATATGCAACACCTCCTTTACCTATCGCACTTGCCTGTCCGGGAATGAGATGTGCAAATTCGGCATCAAGAACAATATTGGAAACCTCCTTTGTCTCTATAAGCGGGAGTTTATCTATCAGGCTTGTTAAGAGGTGCGATTCAGTGCGGTAACTTGTGTTTAATCCCCATATTGTATTTGATATGGGTTCCTCGCCCATATTAACTTTCTGGGTGAGGGGGCGCTCGGTAAGGTTCAGGATTGTGCCCCCGATATTAAAATTGTCTGATATTTTGTAATCGAGATGTGTGCCGACAAGGGTTTTGGTCTGCAGGTTAAACAGGGCATTACTTTCCAGGGATACTCTTAGCGGTGTTCCCGATTCAAGATATCCCTGGTTTAATATTTTAACCCTCCCCAAAACATAGTCCACGGTATAATCGACACCTTCCTGTAACTGGATGCCTCCAGCGGTAACTTTCACTGAGCCCCGCGGGATGTTCATCGCATTTAACTGGATCTCGGAGCTTGATGACGACTGATATGTTCCTGCGAGGAAGAACTTGTTCTTTTCCGCAATTTGTTTTGCCTTGGTTTGTGTCGAATCATAGAGCTCTTCGAACGTATAATCATCGGCAACCTGGCTGTTATTTATTATTTTTCTTAAATCTGATCCGAAGGGCTCGAGGACAGGAAATATCACCCTGCCGTTTGATGAATTTATAGTTACTCCTTCGATATAGTCAAAGAGTCCGTCAGGATTCGGTTCTTTTTTAGTGTCGAGGTTGTCAAGGTTTAGCACCCTCAGCAGGATTTTATTATAAAAATCTTCATTGCCGCTTACCCTGCTGTCATTGATATAGTTTACCGGCACGCCGGTCTCATCGTTACGGTAAAGAATATCCAGCCTGAAATCCTGGTTGTTCATCTGGTATGCTCCTATGGCATAAACGTTTTTCATCATCAGGTCCCATGTTCCCAGCTTGGGTGTAAGGCTTGTACCTTTAATAAGTTTAACAATAAGTGTTTTTGGAGCGCTGATACCGTCGGTTGATAATTCACCCACCCTGTATGTTTGCCCTTTATAGGTGTAGACATAAGCAACAGCCAGTACCTCATCACTTCGCAGTGCGGAGTTTAGAGAGATATATCCCAGTTCCCTGTTCACTGTATACTCCCTTTCGGTAAGCTTTCTTGCATTTTCTATCTTTTCGTAGTCCTGCCCGCTAAGAAAGTCATAGCTGCCGATAAGAGGCTCCAGTAAGTTTGTAATACTCCTTATATCTCTTATCCCGCTATAATTGTCAGTTATTGTATTATAAAGCCTGTTTGCGTCATTTGAAACAGCCTGGTTAATAATGTTGCCGGGAGAAATTAAGTCGGGGTCGCCAAAAAAGTTGGGTTCACGATCGGGACCATAGCTTTCGCCAAGGTCCATTAAAGCAAGAATGTTCCTGTTATCCTTATCAAATTCGCTTGTCTTATTGGTGATCCAGACTTCAATCTGTTCAATGCGCACTCCTGATGTTATATAAGGAAGTGATTTCAGCCACGAGTTATAGTTATCACGGAAGAAGTGCGAGAGGAAAAAATGCCTGTTTGCATCATATTCGTCAATATCCACCTCAAATTCACTAACCTGGGCCCCACCCCTGACTTCTATTGATGATGATTCCCCTCTCTGATGGCTAAATACGTTTGTGACAGTAAGCTTGCCGAACTGAAGTTCGGTTTTTAATCCGAATAAGCTCTGGCTTCCGGAAATAAGGGATCCTGTAAGAGGGAAGGTTATGTTACCGGCTTCAATTTTCTTTATTATTTCATCTTCATGGCCGGCATACTCGAGTTTTGTTTTATTTTCGAAATCAAAAGTAGCTTCAGTATTATAATTTATCCCGAGTTCCATTTTATCACCGATGGAACCGGCGACGTTCATCTGAATTTTTTCTTTAAAAGTAAAGGAGCCATTTCTCCTGTTTCTCTCGGACAGGGCAGGATTATCAATTCTTGACCTGTTATAGCCGAAGATCAGTTCGGCAGAACCCTGGGGCACAATATTAATAGCATCTGTGCCGAATACCTTATCGAAGGTTTCCCCCATTCTTATCTTACCCATAAAGGAAGGTGTTTCAGCAGCTGTTTCCTCGCGTGATTTTTTTCTCCAGTATTCCCTGGCTGCTGAATGTGATTCGTATTCACGATACTCATCAAAAGTCATGGAACTCTGGGGACGTACATTAAACTTACCCACCTTCTCTGAAAAAATGTATTGATTTGTCCCGGGGTCATATACTATTGACTCGTCAATGTTGGAAGGATTTCCAAGAATAAGGGGAGAGTATGTTCCTGAGTTTGAGAAAGGGTAGCCAGGTTCTTTCTTAAAAGGATATTTCAGGCTGACAGTATCATCTGATGATTGCCCCGGTGGCTCTGCTGTATTTTGAGAGTATGCACAATATGCAAAAATGAATAATAAGATAAGATTCCATAATATAGAAATACCGGTTCTGTGTAAATATTTACCCCCTTTCAACAAATCTATGATCTTAAAGTTAGTTCTATAATCTTTTTAGTGCTTTTTTTATTAAATCCTCAACTTCCAGATTGTCTTCTTCAGAAAGTATATTTATTAATACTTTGTCAACGGCGGTTTTGTTAAAACCTAATACTACCAATGCAGATAACGCTTCTTCCTTTATTGTATTGTCTTTTATTTCAAATATTTCTGCTTCTTCTTTTCCCAGTTTGTCTCTCAGATCAATGATAATACGCTGGGCTGATTTAGCGCCAATACCTTTGACACTTTTTAATGTGTCCACCTTGCCTGCGACGATAGCTCCCTCTACTTCGGCCGGGGAGAGTGATGACAGCATGACCCTCGCGGTATTTGCACCTATGCCTGAAACGGATATTAACATTCTGAAAATCTCTCTTTCATGTTTTGTATAAAATCCGTACAAAGCATGGGCGTCGTCACGAATGATCTGATGAATATATAATCTGCAGTTATTAAGGTTTTGAATTTGTCCGTATGTGGTGAGGGAAATGTTGACATAATAGCAAATCCCTGATATAAGAATTGCAGCATATGCCGGATTTTTTTCAGCAATTTCTCCTTCTATAAATTCATACATAGTAAACAACTGTTAAAATTCATTGTAAATCTAAATGATTTGTCCGAATTAACAACTTGTCCCCGGAAAATTACGTTTCCGACAAATCATGCGATTTCAGGGGATTACTTGTCATTTCTTTATAAACCTGCCTGTTATGATATATGTCACAAGCCAGGTATATAGCTTTCCTGAATGAATGCGGATGAGCTTCACCTTTACCTGCGAGTTCATATGCTGTCCCGTGTGCCGGTGATGTTCTGACTATGGGAAGTCCTGCTGTAAAATTCACTCCCCCTTCATACATCATAGCTTTGAAAGGGATAAGACCCTGATCGTGGTACATCGCGATAACTGCATCGAATTTGCCAAATGTTTCCGAACCGAAGAAGCCATCTGCCGGAAACGGGCCAAATGCATTTATATCTTCATCGCGGGCAGCTTTCAGGGCAGGTATTATTTCCCTTTTTTCTTCGTCGCCAATAACACCGTTATCCCCTGCATGGGGATTAAGTCCCAAAACAGCTATGCGCGGTTTGCTAATCAGAAAATCGACAATTAAAGACTTATTCAGTATGCGCAACTTATTAAGAATATTATCCATGGTAATGTACTCAGCAACTTTCGTCAGCGGAACATGGCCTGTCACAACACCCACTTTAAAAAGTTCGCTTACCATTAGCATAAGAACCCCATCGGACTTGAAGCGTGATTCAAAAAATTCTGTATGACCGGCAAAACTGAATTTTTCAGATTGAATATTATACTTATTTATAGGTCCCGTTACTATTGCATCTATCTTATTGTTTTCCAGGTCCTTTGCAGCAGCATCCAAAGATTTGTAGGAAGCTTCGCCCGCCATGGAGGTTGATTTTCCAAGCTCGACCCTTACAGAATCACTAATACAGTTAATTAGATTGGCTCTTTTGGGATTTGCTTCTTCGGGGGATTTGATGGTGTTAAAACTGAAATTGTCAATGTTCAGCGCTTTACGGTGATAGGCAGCAACCTTCGGAGAACCATATACTATTGGAATGCATATATCAAAAATCCTGTTATCGAGCAATGTTTTTATTATTACTTCATAGCTTATCCCGTTTATATCTCCCTGTGTTATGCCAACCCTGATTTTAGTATTTTTCATTTTTAAAGTTAATAAATTATGTCAAATGAGTATATAATGGATTCAACCTGCCTCATATAATTTCTTTTATTGTGGCCTGCTGCAAATACCAGTCCTTCTATTGTAATGATCCTGTTCCTTTTCTCATCCAGTGTGGTAATACTTACAAAGGGGCCTCCCATGGATATTCCATTTTCCATTTTCCACAACCCCCTTAATTCGGCAACATATTTTTGTCCTTTAAAGGAATACTCTGAGAATTTAGGTTTAAATTCTTTCTCTGTTGTGATATAAGAGCCTTCTACTGTGCCCCTGACATATTTTTTCAGATATTTATCCCGTTTTGAAATAAGGTAATCCTGGGTAAAAGTATTTGTATCCGAATAGTTATAATGATATATGAGGATATCCTGTTCAATGTCACCTTCCTCGAAACTTAGCCATACAAAATCCGGGGAGTCAACTTCCAGTTTATAGCCATCCGGTACAATAAGTGACAGGTTATGGTCTTTCCTGATTTTTTGTACGATACTGTTATCCTGATTTTTTCTATAAATATCCGTCAGCCTTTTTATTTCCATTTCATTCAGCAAATCGATTATTTTATAATCATAATTAGTTAACAAAGAGACTATTGAGTCATCGTTCGCACCATAAAGAGTTATTACGATCTGTGGTTTTGCCCATATATCCATCTGCGCAAGCAATCTGGATTTTTTATGGCGGGGAGAAATTTCAGTTATGACAATATTTCTCTGGGATTTGAAAACATTATCGAATCCTTTTTGTGTCAGATGAAGCACATCAAAAATGGGTTCGTACTGGGGAAGTACCTCATAACTGCGGCTGAATATTCTTTTAAATTCTTCACCAACTTCAGTATTCCATTCGGCATCATTAACAACCAGCGCAACCTGACCGGGGGTACCTGATACAATGGGCAACAAAGGATGTTTATCCCTATTGCAGCCTGAAAGGCTGACAATAACAATAAAAATATATAAGAGCGAATTAGATTTATTCATCACTATTAGTTTTATGATTTATTTTCAATAAAATTATTAATGAAATATTAAATACAAAAATTTTAACAATTTTTATTTATTGGTGCCCAATGACGGATGGGGGGTACCTGTTTTTGGGTATTTATCAGCGAAGCGGCTGGTTATCATTATCACTAAAGTCTGAATCTATCCAGATTATCAGCTCCTGGCCCGGATACAGAAAATTATCTGTAATATTATTCCATGCCTTTATATTCTCGAGTGTACAATTATATTTCAGGGCAATTTTATGAAAAAACTCTCCTTTCTGGACGACATGGATAATTTTAATTTTGTTTTCAGTAGAGCCGGCGCTGCTAACAAGGGAATTGTAATCATCAATATCATCTGCATTTCCCAAAATTCGTGATTCATTTTTAAGGTAAACATCAATTTTTTCTTTTGGCAATATTAATAAGGCCGGCTTATTAAGATCAGGAATAAAGTCACGTCTGTAAACAGGATTAAGGAATCTTAATTCATCGGCAGCAACTCCTGTAATATCGCTGATCTGATTAAATGATACAGGATAGTTTATCCAGAGAGTATCTATATTATTAAAATTAAATTCAGAAGCTACGGGTACAATATTATGTTCTTTATAGTGATTCATCAGGTATAAAGAAGCAATAAAGGCAGGCACATAGTCTTGTGCCTGGTCGGAGAGATAGGGCCTTATTTCCCAGTAATTGGTTTTACCATTGCTTCGTTCAATAGCTTTCCTTATGTCGCCGGGGCCACTGTTATAGGATGAAAGCACCAGCTGCCAGTCATTATATGTATTGTACAGATATTTAAGATATCTGCAGGCGGCGTCTGTTGATTTGTAGGGATCCCTCCTCTCATCGATATAGGAGTTCACTTCCAGATCAAATAGTTTACATGTATTTAATAGAAACTGCCAGAGCCCTACAGCTCCTGATTTTGATTTTGCATTTATGTTAAGGCTGGATTCGACAATTGTGAGGTATTTCAATTCCAGCGGCAGGTCATATTTATCAAGCATATTATCAAATATCGGGAAATACAATTCTGCGAGGCCAATGATCCTGGCAAACTCATCTCTTCTGGTTACAGAATAATTTTCAATAAATTTTTTGACTGTCTCATTATAATCGAGTTCAATGGGAGTAAGTTTATTTAATTCGGCAATGCGGTATTCATAAAACATATCGGGATACCGGGGAATGGAGTCATAATAATAATTTTCCGTAAGATCCTTTTTATCAGAGCTGTGACTTATATCGCTGATATTAATACTGTTATCATAACCACTTATCATTGTTAAGGAGACAAGGATAATCCAGTGTATTAATATTTTGCTTTTCATTATAAGGATAAAAAAATACCTGTCAATTAATTTCAGACAATTAAAAGACAGGTTTAAAATATTTTAGGTTAACTTATTTGTTCTTTTCTTCAAGAGGTTCTTTTTCTTCCTTATCCGTTTCACCTTTAGCTGCCTTTTTAAATTCTCTCATCCCCTGGCCCAATCCTTTCATAAGCTCGGGAATTTTTCTTCCACCGAATAGTAAAAGTATAACCAGCACTATTACTATTATCTCAACCGGACCAGGCGTGCCAATTAATAATGTATTTAAGTTCATAGTCAGTTTATTTAATATTATTTAACTGCAAATTTATGAATATTTCGCAATATAAATTATATAAAACAATATTAATAGGCTGCTGTTTATTTTACTATTATTGCCGTTTATTTCCCCAGTATATTATTAATTAGCCTGGCTATATCATTACCATTTGCATATAATAAGAGCGACAGCAGTATTATCATGCCGACTATCTGGGCATATTCAAGGAACTTATCCCCGGGTTTGCGGCCAGTTATTATTTCATACAGCAAGAAGGCCACATGTCCGCCGTCGAGTGCCGGAATAGGAAGGATATTCATAAATGCAAGGATAAGTGAAAGAAATGCCGTTATCTCCCAGAATGCCTGCCATTCCCATTTATGGGGGAACAGGCCCCCTATAGCGCCGAAACCTCCCAGTCCCTTGTATGCACCTGTCTTAAAATTAAAGATCAGCTTAAACTGTTTTATATAGAAGCCAAGCCTGTCTTTAGCCCTAATCAGTCCTGCAGGGATAGCCCTGACTAATGAGTATTTTTCAGTATTGAATTTATAGATATTCAGCATCTCCAGTTCCTTCATATCAAGAATAGCGGC
>CAZOLY010000029.1:0-26423 GCA_964580815.1 uncultured Bacteroidales bacterium | reverse complement strand
TTTCAATCTGTTTTTGAATTTCAGAAGGAATATTACCTATACTCTTTAAGGTTCTGATTGCCTGTAATGATACAATTTTGACACTATCATTCAGGTACTTTGAAATCTTTAAAGAAACAGTGGGATCTCCAATTTCTTCAAATGCTTTTAACACTTCTAATCTTTCATCCCACATACCTTCTTCAAGAATCTTCAATAATTTTTTCGTGTTCTTTTCGGCTTTAAACCGTTCAATTTGATATTTTTTCTTACTGTCCATGGTTTTATTTTTTAAATTAAAAAGTTCCTAAAAGATTTAAAATTATTACCGGAAGTATTTGGCTGGAGTATTATTGGGCTTAACTTTTTTCAAATTTAAATATTTACTTCCATTCGCTAATTGTTGTACAACATAAAAATTCATTTAATGGAGTTGGATTGTAAAAGTGCATAAATAACTTTGTGCATCTGCAGCCGGGAATTGCCAATTACTTAATTTTACCGGTTAAAAGGGGTACTCTACCGTATCGAACAAGGGGAATGATTTTCGGAGAATATTATGAGTATTAAGCAAGCTCAGGAAAGCACTTGTTAAAAAATACAGCTTGTGAGGATGTGAAGATTTTTTTGTGCAATTGTACATTTCCCTGAATATTTTTCTTTGTTCGCCGGTGGCTTTGGTTAATATGAATTTTAAAAAGCGAACAGTCATACCTATAGCTTGCAAATTCGCAGGTATCCGGGAAATTCCAAGCTTATCCTTCTTAGGCGATTGCTCAAAATTCTTGAAAAATGTTCTTAACCTGTAAATATAATTATCGGGTTTATACAGATTTTTAAATAACCAGCACAGGCCATTATAAAGCTGTTCGTGTGTCATCTGTTTCGGGACGATTGTAAATGTATTCAAAGAATTTACTTTATCAGGATTGGCTTTGGCAGCCTGCTCCCAGTCGATGTACCTGCCTTCCTTTATCATACGTTTCATAAGCGGCGAGCCATCAGGGGCCTGGAGTGGCATAACCTGGATGCTGGGAATACCGGATTCATTGAAAAAGTCAAACTGCTGCCGGAAGATGGAAAGATCATCGTTGTCAAATCCGACTATGCAGCCTCCATGAACCATTATGCCGTGCTGGTGTATTTTTTTTATGTCTTCAAGTATATTACTCCTTAAATTTTGAATTTTTTTAGTTTCTTCAAGGCTTTTTAAATTAGGGGTTTCAACTCCTACAGAAAACCTTGTCAGTCCTGCTTTTACAGCTAATTCAAGAAATTCTTCATCTTGTGCCGCATCAATAGAAACCTGTGCGATAAAGGTAACAGGGTAATGCTTTTTGCTGTTCCACTCTCCCAGGGCATCCAGGATCTCTTTTGCCTTTTTTTTATTGCCCAGGAAATTATCATCTGCAATTAAAATAAATCGAAAAGATCCTATTTTGAATAATTGTTCAACTTCCCGGATAATACTGGAAACGGGCTTGTACCTCATTTTGTTCCCCACGTATCCATGAACGCTGCAAAATTCACACTTGTAAGGACAGCCACGACTGGCCTGCACAATTCCCCAAAGGTATCTTCTCATTATCCTTCCGGGAACCCCGCTAAAGTCAGGAACCGGACTGGCGGACAAATCAATCTCTTCTTTTTCACAGTATTCCTTTTTCCAGGTACCGGCTAAATAGTCTCTAAGGAATTGAGGCCAGGTTCTCTCAGCTTCACCAATAATCATTACATCTGCAAATGGTCTCCACCTGTCCGGACTCAAAGTGGCGGGGGATCCTCCGCAGACGATTAGTGAACCACGTTTTGAAAATTCACGTGCTATTTCCTGCGCCCTGCTTAAATAACAGGAAAAACCCCCTATACCGACGATATCGAAAGATTCATTAAAATCGACGGGTTCAACATCTTCATCGATGATCTTGACCTTAAAATCCGGCAGGGTTAATGCCGCTAACGTTGCAAGGCTGATAACAGGGGCTCCCCCTGATCTCCTGGTGATTAATTTCAGGATATCTGATATATTAACAAAGTTAAATTCCGGATTCTTTGGTAATACAAGAAGAATTTTTCTTTTCATATAACATTACCTTTATTGCACATACTAATCATTTCTCCTGGCCAGCTTATTTATAAGTATTGAAATAAAAATACTTAACGATGCAGCTTTATCAAAACGGGAATTTACGGCAGATATGAAGAGATTTGCAGAATATGCAAATGAAGTATAACTCTTTAATAGTTTCAGAACACTTTTAGTAATTTGTAATACAGGATCGGTTCAATTTGCATTTTTTACTAAAATCAACCGGATTTATTATTGAATTCTGCAAAAAATCGTAAAATAATGATCTGTGAAATCCGGGTAATATAGAATTTGTAGCACAATGAAAAAATTAAAAAAACAGTTACTTGCTTGGAATTTTAAAAATTACAATATTAATTTGAATAAAAAGGATACCTCAAATTCGACCTGTGTTGATATTTGGTCGGTGCAGGTTTTATGTTGAGAAAACTGATTTTTCGGATAATCAGGAATTAATCAACTATCTTTACCTGGTAAAGCATATTTCCGGGATAAAACAAATTAATAATTATTATTATGCGTAATGTTTTCAAATACGGCGGGGATAATCTCTCGATTGGCCTTGCGCTGGATATTTGCAATGGAAATTGTGAGGGGCATATAACTGATTCAGCCAGGAGTAAAATAAGGAAGAACAGGTCTGTTGTTGAAAACATGGCACACAACAAGCAACAAGTGTATGGAATAAATACAGGATTTGGGCCATTATGCACCACCATTATCTCGGAAGAAGACACCAAAAAGCTGCAATACAATTTACTTAAGAGCCACAGCGTGGGAGTAGGTAGTTTAATTGATCCCGGGCTGACCCGGCTTATGTTAATTCTGAAAGTCCATTCTCTTGCTCAAGGAAATTCAGGTATCTCAATAGAAACACTGGACCGTATATTATGGTTTATCGAAAAAAACATTATTCCCTGTGTTCCTTCCCAGGGTTCAGTTGGTGCATCCGGTGATCTTGCCCCGCTGGCACACCTTTTTCTGCCATTAATCGGGTTGGGCAATGTTTTGTACAAAAATGAAATTGTTCCGGCTTCCCGGCTGCTTAAAAAACTCAATATAAAACCAGTTGAACTTGGGCCAAAGGAAGGACTGGCATTAATCAATGGTACCCAGTTTATGCTGGCACATGCTTTAAAGATCGCTGAGAGGCTGCAAAATTGTCTTGACAATGCCGATATTATTGCAGCCATGAATCTCGAAACAATGCTGGGATCAGTGAAGGCGTTTGATAAAACCCTGCATCAACTTAGGCCTTATAAGGGGAATATGCACGTGGCAGACAGGATAAGGATCTTACTTAAAAATTCCCAGATTAATGCTTCACATAAAAATTGCAGCCGTGTGCAGGATCCCTATTCGATCCGTTGTATCCCGCAGGTACATGGTGCTTCCAGAAATGCCTGGTTGCATCTGAAAGAAATGATATCTATTGAGCTTAACTCCGTGACAGATAACCCGGTGATCCTTGATAATGGCATTGCTATTAACGGGGGCAATTTTCATGGACAACCCGTTGCCCTGCCAATTGATTATGCCACGCTGGCTGCATCAGAACTTGGAAATATATCGGACAGAAGGATTTATCTTTCCCTGGAAGATAGAATTGAAGGCCTTCCCAAATTGTTGATGAAAGAAACCGGATTAAATTCGGGATTTATGATCGTCCAGTACACAACGGCCGCGCTTGTCAGTGAAAATAAAAGTCTTTGCTATCCTGCCAGTGCCGATAGTATACCAACTGCACTCGGACAGGAAGATCATGTAAGCATGGGCTCTGTTAGTGCCCTTAAGGCATTAAAGGTGATCGACAACCTGGAGAAAATACTGGGAATTGAAATGTTCTGTGCGGCCCAGGGATTCGATTACAGGAAACCCCTTAAATCGGGGATATTGATTGATGCAGTGCACGACTATATCAGGTCGAAAATTCCCTTTATAGAAAAAGACACGATCATGGCACCTGAAATGGAAAAAGCCATTCAAATGGTAAGGAACAAGGAAATTATAAAGGTTGTGAATGAAACAGCTCGTGAGAATAAGATCAATTTTAAAAACCAGGATCATGAAATATTTGGAATTTATTGACAAGTACGCAACACATCCCAATTACAAAGCCCCCAGGGGTAACCGGTTGAATGCCAAATCATGGCAAACAGAAGCACCTTTGCGTATGCTGTTGAATAATTTGGATGCCGAAGTGGCCGAGAATCCCGATGAATTGATCGTATACGGGGGGACCGGACAGGCTGCCAGGGATGTCGATTCAGTAAAAAAGATAATTGCCAGTTTATTGGAACTGGAGGAAAATCAAAGCTTATTAATTCAATCAGGAAAACCGGTCGGTATTGTCCGCACGCATAGCGAAGCACCCCGTGTTCTCATAGCCAACAGCAACCTGGTGCCGGCATGGGCTAACTGGGAACATTTTAATGAACTTAAATCGCGCGGATTAATGATGTACGGCCAGATGACAGCGGGAAGCTGGATTTATATAGGAACACAGGGCATTTTGCAGGGAACATACGAAACTTTTGCTGCTTGTGCCAACCGTTATTTTGGAGGTGATTTGAAAGGTAAACTACTGGTTTCAGGAGGGCTCGGAGGAATGGGCGGCGCACAACCCCTGGCTGCGACCATGGCCGGATCAGTTTTTCTGGGAGTTGATGTGGACCCTGAAAGGATAAAAAAAAGGATAAAGACAGGTTACCTCGACAGGATAGCCGGTAATTATAAAGAAGCAAAAGAGTTGATAATGAAAGCTAAATCAAATGGCGATGCATTTTCTGTCGGACTTGCGGCTGATATCGGAGATACTCTTGAACAGCTTTTAAAAGATAATATTATACCTGAAGTATTGACGGACCAGACTTCAGCACATGATCCTCTGAATGGATATGTGCCAAATGGATTGTCCCTGGATGAGGCAAAAATACTCAGGAAAAGCAATCCGGAAAAATATAAAGAGAGGGCATTGAAAAGTATGGCGCGGCATGTTCGTTTCATGCTCGGGATGCAAAAGAGGGGCAGTAAAACATTTGAATATGGCAATAACCTCCGGGAATTTGCCCGTCTGGGAGGAGAGAAAGATGCTTTTAATATCAGGGGATTTGTGCCGGAATACATTCGTCCCTTGTTTTGCGAAGGTAAAGGACCATTCCGCTGGGTAGCATTGTCAGGTGATCCAGAGGATATCTTTACAACAGATGAAGCCCTGAAAAATGCTTACCCTGAAAACAAACAGCTTATCAGATGGCTGCAAAAAGCCCGGGAGAAAGTGTCTTTCCAGGGACTACCTTCTCGTATTTGCTGGCTGGGTATGGGCGAGAGGGAAACAACAGGTTTGATTTTTAACAGGTTAGTCAAAGAAGGAAAAGTTAAAGCCCCGATAGTGATAGGCCGCGATCATCTTGATTGTGGCTCGGTTGCATCGCCAAACAGGGAAACAGAAGGTATGAAAGACGGTACTGATGCTGTATCTGACTGGCCTTTGCTGAATTTGATGGCAAACACTTCTGCCGGCGCAACCTGGGTATCCTTCCATCATGGTGGCGGAGTTGGAATGGGTTATTCGCAACATGCAGGAATGGTTGTACTGGCCGACGGTACTGAAAGAGCTGAAAGATGTATAAAACGTGTACTATATAACGACCCCGCAACGGGAATATACAGGCACGCCGATGCCGGTTACGAAAAGGCAATAGAAAATCTGAAAAACTTAAATGGATATGCAGTAAATACTCCTGGAATAAATACCCCGGGTGATGAAATGCAGTAAAAAGAAATGAATATGAAATTAACAGGACCATTCAGACAATTGATCACTCTTGATAAACTGCCATTGAAAGGCCCGGTGCCGGATCATGAACTGGAGATCATTCATGAAGCAGGAATACTTTTTGAAAATGATATGATCATAAAGACGGGAGACTTCCGGACAATAAAAGAAGAACTCGGAGACAGCAAGTATGAGCTGGAACAGATAGAAAGAGCAATGGTTGCCCTGCCGGGCTTTATCGATTGCCACACTCATATTTGTTATGCCGGCTCGCGGGAGAATGATTACGCGAAAAGGGTTTCCGGCAAATCATATCTGGAAATTGCCAGACAGGGAGGTGGCATCTGGGATACAGTGATAAAAACAAGGGCAGCAAGTATCGGGGAATTACAGGAAAATACGGCGAAGCGCGGTAAGGAGCTTCTGAACCAGGGAATCACCACAGCCGAGGTAAAAAGCGGCTATTGCTTAAATGTGGAAGGCGAATTAAAAATGTTAAAGGCGATCAACCAGGCAAATGCAAACGTATTAATTGATTTAATCCCAACCTGCCTGGCTGCACACATTCCTCCAAAAGATTTTGACGGTTCTCCGCTAAAATATCTTGAAATAATAATAAAAGAGTTGTTACCTGTGATTAAGAAAGAAAGATTAACCTCCCGTGTTGATATTTATGTAGAAGAAGGCGCTTTTAGTCTTTCAGATGCCGATGTGTACTTAAAGAGTGCAAAAGAAAAAGGTTTTGACATAATAATACATGCCGATCAATTTTCTGTTGGTGGCAGTAAATTAGCTGTTAAATACCAGGCCATAAGCGCAGATCATCTTGAGGTTTCCTCCGGCGAGGAGATTAAAATTTTAGCACAAAGCAATGTTATACCGGTTGTTTTACCGGGAGCATCGTTAGGACTTGGAACTGATTTTGCTCCTGCCCGTAAAATGCTGGATGCAGGAACAAGCCTTGCAATCTCGTCGGACTGGAATCCGGGCTCGGCCCCAATGGGCGATTTATTAGTGCAGGCAGCAATAATTGGCGCTTTTGAGAAACTCACTATAGCTGAAACACTCGCAGGGATCACCTTCAGGGCTGCTGCTGCTCTCAATCTCAGTGACAGGGGAATCCTGTCCCGGGGTAAAAAAGCAGATATGGTTGCTTTTGATTGCAAGAATTACAGGGAAATTCTTTATTTTCAGGGAGCATTAAAACCTTCAAAGATTTGGAAAAACGGACAATTAATTAAGAACTTAATCCTTTCATCATAATGAAACAAATACTGGAATGTGTCCCCAATTTTAGCGAGGGGAACGACATGAATATCATCAGGCAAATTACAGGAGAAATTGAATCGGTTGAGGGTATTAAATTGTTGAACGTGGATCCCGGTAAAACTACTAACCGGACAGTCGTAACTTTCGTCGGTTCACCTCCCGAAGTTATTGAAGCAGCTTTTCTGGCAGTTAAAAAGGCCTCCGAACTAATTGACATGAGCAAACATAAAGGGGAGCATCCCAGGTTTGGCGCCACCGATGTTTGCCCTTTAGTGCCTGTTGCAGGGATCACCATGGAAGAGACTGTTGAATATGCACGAAAACTGGCAAAAAAAATCGGGGATAATTTGCGTATCCCCGTGTATTGTTACGAAAATGCTGCTTTTGAAGAAAAACGCAGAAATCTCGCATCCTGCCGCTCGGGCGAATATGAAGGATTAAAAGAAAAGTTGAAAAATCCTGGATGGAAACCTGATTTCGGACCGTGTGAGTTTAATAAAAAATCCGGAGCAACAGCAGTGGGGGCCAGGGATTTCCTTGTTGCCTACAATATAAACCTCAATACAACATCTACCCGCCGCGCAAATGCTATTGCTTTTGATGTGCGTGAGAGGGGGCGCGTGAAAAGAGAAGGTAATACCCTGACGGGAAAAATTGTAAAAGACGAAAATGGGAACCAGGTTTTGATTCCGGGATCATTGAAATGTGTTAAAGGAATAGGCTGGTATATTGAGGAATTTGGTATAGCACAAATTTCATTGAACCTTACAAATATAAGTGTCACACCGATCCATATCGTTTTTGATGAGGTGTGTAAAAAAGCAGAAGCCAGGGGAGTCAGGGTTACCGGCTCCGAAATAGTCGGACTGGTGCCTTTAAAGGCCATGCTTGATGCAGGTAAATATTTCCTGAAAAAACAAAATCGTTCGGTTGGAGTTTCCGATAAAGAATTATTTAAAATTGCTATCAAGTCCTTAGGATTGAATGATTTATATGAGTTTAAACCTGAAGAAAAAATTATAGAGTTTTTATTGGAAAACGAAAATAATAATAAACTGGTAAGCAAAAGCCTGTCGGATTTTGCAGATGAAACGGCTTCGGAATCCCCTGCTCCCGGAGGCGGCTCCATTTCTGCCTATATGGGAGCACTGGGTGCTGCCCTGGGAACAATGGTAGCAAACCTGTCATCTCATAAAAGGGGTTGGGACAAACGCTGGGAAGAGTTTTCCGATTGGGCGGAAAAAGGGAAGGAACTACAGGGAGAGCTGGTCCGCCTGGTTGATGAGGATACCAGTGCTTTTAAGTCATTACTGGCAGCTTTAAAATTACCATTTAAATCTGACAAAGAAAAGAAAGAAAAACAAAAGGCCGTTGAACAAGCGACAAAAAATGCCATCCTGGTTCCTTTCAAGGTTATGGAAACCTCATACAAGGCATTTGAGCTTCTTAAGGCAATGGTTGAAACCGGCAATCCGAACTCAGTATCAGATGCAGGTGTGGGGGCAATCGCGATCCGTGGAGCTATAATGGGCGCTTATTTAAACGTAAAAATTAATTCGGGCGATTTAAAGGATCAAAAATTTAAAAAAGAGATTTTAGCGAAATGTGAAAACCTGGTTGAAAAAACCAAAGAAAAAGAACAGGAGATACTTTCTATTGTCAACGGTAAAATTTAATATATTTCCTGTCACAGCTACGTGACTTAAGTATAAACGAAGGATAAAAAATCAGTGAGGTAAAAAATTTCTGTTCCACAATGCGCATGATCCTCCCCTGTCCTATCAAAAAATGCAGCCTTTTTTATATGGCTGGCTGGAATTCGTTAGAATTCTTTTATTGCTATCTCTTTATGACCTTTTCAATATATACGTTATTGTCAATTCTTATTTTAACTATAAATATATTACTACTATTTTGTAACCGGACTGAAGTGACAGTATAGTCAAAAGTGCCGGGAGCAGAATGTTTTATATTATCTTCATATAACTTCTCACCAATAATATTAAATATTTCAATATTCACATCTGAATGTGCAGATAAAGTATATTCTATATTAAATTGTTCATCAAACGGATTAGGCGAAATATGAATTTGAGGATTAACATGCTCCTCTGATAATTGCACAACTATAGTATTTTTCATATTTGACCTAGCTTCATTTTTTGGCACTGTTGATTTTAAAAGTGATGGTTCACACGGTTCCGTTTTGCGGACTGCAATCTGATAATATGAAATCCCGCTTGCCGTATCCGTATACTGAGTTTGTGAGCTGGCTATGGAATCAATTAATAATAAATTATCCGGTGAATGACCTTTATAGATATAATAAGTGCTGTAATCGAATCCTGTATATTCTGACCAGGAGAGATTGTATGTTCCCGGTAATCCAGGACTTATCTGGAGATGTATTGTACGGTGCTCACCACTTTCATCAGATATATTATCACAACTATCGATTGTAACCAGCTTGTATCTGTCTGCATGAGTTGATGGATTTGAAGAATTATCTGTATATACACTTTCCTCGTTAAATGGCACAGTGCCAATAGCTGAATACTGTCCGGCTACTGTTGTTTCCCTGAGAACCTGGTATTCTTTAATATTCAGTCCATTTGTTCTTTCCCAGATTATCCTATTCTTACCTGTTTCTGTATCCACAGTAACCATGCAAATAGGTACTGTTGAGACAATTTTAGGAACAGTGACACTGACTTCTCCTGATGCATTACAACCGGCATAATCAACCATATTCAATCTGATTATGCTGCTTTCACTTAAACTGCCTGTATAAACAGAATCACCCGGTAGATTATTCCAGAAATAATTAAATGGTCTTTCTCCTCCTTCAATTAAAGGATGAATTGTAAATTCGGCACCCGAGCAACTTTTAATATCTTGTCCAAGTGAGACAGGAACACCCGGATATACGGTTATGTTTCTTTTAAAAGTATCAACAGCTCCTAAAATCTTTGTTGTGACAAGTTGAATATGCTTTTCACCTGCCGTGTCCCATTTTATTTTACATGTGGTTGTGTCCTGACTGATAATGTGACCTCCATCAGGTTCCCATTCATAGTTTATTATTGAATCTGTTTCGATATCAAACGAAGCATAATAAATTCCTGCCGTATCACATAAAATAGTGTCATTTGGCTGGTACTTGCTGGCTGCGAATGTAGCCACACCGGCACCATCCATATTAATTCTTGAATAATTGCTGTTACCAAACCAGCTTATATAGCATGTCTTTCTTTTAACACTGACGGGGTAATCAGCATCCTGCAGATTTACCTCAATTCCAATTTGTTTTCCATTTTCTGCAATAAAGGGGCCGTTAGCACCGGGAATTGAATCAATGGTCAAAGAACTGAATGGAATACATATTTCATATATCCAGCTGTGCATGTATGTACTTGTATAGGCATAGTCCATCCTCACATTTTTAGGTAACTGATGATGACCATTTATTACAATAGTATCACGTCTTGTATATATATACAGAGTCGGGAAAACCGTCACAAATTCATAATGGCCATACCAGGGACCGCTTTGTTCGGAACCAGCACCTCTTCCGTCCTTTAAGTTATCCGTGTAAACATCAAGATATATCTCAGCCTGATCACCTTCCCCTATATCAAATTCAAATAAACTTGCAGGATAAAAATATACCTCGTCAACACTTAGAAGAAAATATAAAGCAGTGTCAGAATATCCAATTTTCCAGTATGCTTCATTAATTGTCGCTAATGTATCATCATCTGCCTGAATAGTAATATGATTCTCTTCCCGTGAACTCCATACTGCATCAATCTGGCCGTCCAGTACCGGAATCTGATCCTGCTCAAATTTTGTTATAACTGTATTTGTGGGATAACTCTGTGCTATAAGAGCTGTTGCCATAAAGCATAATAACGATAAAATTTCTAGTGTTTTCATTTTTTCTGATTTTAGATTTACATAACGCCTTTTTAGAATAGTAGCAATAAGAATGAATATAAATTTACTAAAAATTAAGCAATTTGATAAAACGATTTTATGAACATATTAGATGTGCCCCTGCTTAACTGTTTTCATATAAAGTAATAATGTTACGGAGTCTTTTCGATTGCAACTACCAGAAGCAATGATCATTTAATGCTAAAACCGACAATCTATAATTTTTATCCTAATTATTGATACCAGGTGCGGATTTGCTCTAAAAGCCTGTTATTTCCTTTAACTTATTAAAGTATTGCTTTTTTCTTTCAGAGTTGATCCCCCAGTCAACCGGAACACTTTGAAATCCGTTTTCAAATGATCCCCCCTTCCTCCTGAAGTCAAAATACCCCCATGAAGCATAAACACTTACTGCTGCAATTAAGTTGTTCCAGTCACTATCAAAATCATAATGATCGTCCTCATTGAAAAGTATGGGTTTTGGAGTGTAGCCCTCTACATCCCTTGTTTTATTTACCATATTAACTATATCATCCGGATTCGATACTCCGTTTCCGTGTATTAATATAAAATCCGAAGATTTTACTACATTGGACAAAGGTATAAATCCACCGCTATAACTCGTGCCAACATAAAATCCAAAACCATCCTTTTTCTTCTGCTTCACCATATTAATTAACTCATGCACCCTTTGTGTATTGAGGATTTCATGGTCGTAATTAATATCACATTCATTGTTTATTTCAATTATTACGTTTCTGTAGCCTTTTTCAAAAAGCCAGTCAATAACATTATTTACTGCATTTTTAACTGCCTGTTCATTGATAAGAAGCTCGTCCTGGCCAAAATAGAATAATCCCAGAATAGGCACCATACCCAATTCATCCGCCCTGTCGAGAATTTTTTCAAGACGTATCATATATTCCATGCGCAAAGAACCATCTTCAGTATAAGCAGAGTTGTGCCACGGCTGTTGAGTAAAATAATAGCCATAAGGACTACCTCCCTGCATATTAACAGTAAAAGATAACAGTCCATATTCGTACCACTCTTTCATAGCTTTAACAAATTCATCTGTATTCCGATCAGGATCCCATTTTTTTGTATCGGGATAGTACCAATTTGGAATGGTTTCAGAATTAAAATCGTCAAATATTCCCTGGACCATTCGCGAATTCATCAGTAATCCTTCTATTTTGAATCCTTTCCAGTACCTGTTTTTATAAGTTGGCCTGCCATTAATAAAAAACCGGTCATTTTTAATCTCGACAACAGTTTGAATTTTGTTTTGGGATAAACTTCCAATACTTAACAAAGCCAATGTTGATATTATTATAATGTATTCTCTCATAACACGATTAATTTTAAAAGCAAATTATTAATATTTTCCGATCAAAACTAAATTCATGTTTCATTTTGTAAAATACTATTAGTACTATAATAGACTTATTATTTCAACAGTTTGTTTGCTATATAGCAAATAAATCCATAACTTGCCTTTGCCTGATATTCTCTACAACAGTTTATCGCAATATAAATTGAATTTCAAAACCTAAATCCTTAAATTATGAAAACAAACTTATTTTTATTTTTAGCTCTCGCTGTTTTGGTGGTTACAGCCTGCCAGGAACAGATCGATATTAACAAGGAAAAGGAGGCTATAATTGCAGTTGTCGATGCAGAATCCAATGCTTACCTTGTGAGGGATTTTGAAACTCTGTCCTCCCATATGATACAGGATTCTTCAAATATCCAGATACATGCAAATAAATGGGGATATGCATATGCTATAGGCTGGGAAGATATTGCCGAAGGATATAAAAAAGATTTTGCAAATGAGGAAAGCTGGGGAAGAATGAAGAATTTCAGACTTGAACGCACCGGTTATAATATTAAAGTATATCCGGGAAGTGCTTGGGCAGTGTTCAGTACAGTCTATAAATGGGAAGAGGACAGTGTAACTAATGAATGGAAAGCCATTGAAACACGTTTCCTTGAAAAGGTCAACGGAGAATGGAAGATCACCTATGTAGGCAATGTAGGAACGACCGGTTATGAAGAAAAAGCAGCTGAAGGTAAAGAAGTTGTGGAAGAAAAAGGAGCTGATTAATCAAAGAAACTGAAAGAAATTCAAACCTTACTGATTAATAAAGCCTGCAGTTTATTTAAACTCAGCAGGCTTTTTTGATGTCTATTTTTTATTACATTTGGGCAGAACAATAACCGACACATTTAATATGAAAGAATATACAAAATTAATTTTCCTGCCGACGACACGGATTTTAATAGTCTTCGTAATATTATTAAATTCCTGTAAAAATCCCGTAAAAGAATTTGAAAATGCAAAAGAACTGAATACAATTGAATCTTTTACCGGTTTTATTGAAAAATATCCTGAAGATACCCTGGTAGGTGAGGCAAAAAAAGAGATAGAAAGGTTGAAATTTATGCAGGCAATGAATGTAGACAGTATGCATGCATATAACAGATTCCTGTCTGAGTATCCGGAAAGTCCTTATTACGATAGTGTGCAATATTTCATCCAGAGACTGGAGTATAAAACACTAACCAAAGACCTGGCAGTAGATAGCGTCATCCAGTACATAAAGAAATATCCTGAAAGCACCTTTGCAGACAGTGCCAAATCTGCTTTATTCAAAAATAAAAAAATAAAATTATACACCATTATTGGCCAGGTAAATGATAAACACGGGGCACCCGTTATCGGTGAAGATATTTATATCTACATGTGCCAGAACGGTTCTTGTTATATGAGGCTGGGCTTCAAGAATGAAATGATAACATGTGGCACCCCATATGACAGAACAGATGACAAAGGTATATTCATGATTATTTTTGATTCTGATTTCGCCAAAGATCTCATGTATTTTGACATGGCCCTCGGTACATGCGATGAAAAATATGCTTTGCTAAAAGGCATGGGCCATAACTTTATTTTTAAACTTAAGCTGTTTGATGAAAATAAGGTACTGAATTTCATTAAACTGGGAGAAACCTTTGTTCTTGAAAGGTAACAAAGTACCGGTTATTTCTTCCCTGTAAAATCTTTCATCACCGCCGGGTCAACAGACCGGATATGCAGGTCGTGCTGCTGGAATGGTATTTCAATGCCGGCGTCCTTCAGTGCTTTATTCACGGCTACATTAACTTCACTCTGGATCCTTAATCTCTCATCGGCCCTGTTAATCCAGAACAGAAGCCTGAAATCAAGGGAGCTGCTTCCAAAACCGGTAAAAAGTGCAAGGGGTGCTGGCTCCTTAAGAACCTGCTTATGTCCGGAAGTAACATTTTTCAGGATGTCAAGTACCTTATCGGGATCTGTTCCATAGGCCGCTCCTACCAGTACCTCTGCCCTTCTCTGCCTGTCAGTGAGTGTCCAGTTAATCAGCTCCTTTGATATAAGGTTACCATTAGGGACAATAACCTCGGCACCGTCAAAGGTAAATATTGTGCTGGAGCGTATGCCTATTTCTTTTACTGTGCCCCAGAACTCCCCTACCTCGATAATGTCACCAACCTGTATAGGCCGTTCAAAGGCCAGAATGATACCCGAGACAAGATTATTAAAGATATTCTGCAGTCCGAAACCTATGCCAACACCCAAAGCACCAAGGAGCAGGGCCAGCTTGTTCATGTCTACGCCCGCGGCCGCCACGGCAAATAAGAAACCTATCGTGATGACTGCTATCCGCATAATCAACGAAATTGCCCCGGGGACACCCCTCTTGAGTTTTACCCTGGCAGCCACTTCTCCTTCAATGATTATCCTTACAAATTTTGATACCCAGAGGGTTAACCATACAATAAGTGCAAAAACCACAATAATACCAAGCGATATACTTACTGTGCCAACCGATATACTATAGGTAAAAAGTTTTAATCCCAACTGATAGATATCATCCCAGATGGTGAACTGGCTAAGTGTAAGAATTAACCAGAGAACCCAGGATAAAGTATTTACAATAACCACCAGCCTTTTATAAAGAATTTCACTATACTGCTTTATTAAGTTTAGCTTCTGTAAGCCCTTGCTATAAAGAGAAATAATAATAATGCTCTTTATTGTCAGATTTAAAGTATAAAAAATAAGTATGAGGGCTGCACTTTTTATTACGCCATAAGTAATAAACTCGGCAAGGTTAACCGCACCGGCAATAGTTGCAAAAAATGAAACAGCCAGAAGAATAAAACTTAATGTTGCCAGGAAATGCAGTGCCTTACCAAGATTTACGGATAATATATATTCGCGCATGGATCTCCTTTGGACTATCCATGCAAGACATAACAAGCCAAAAATTATAATAACCATAAGAAAAACACGGCTGAAAAGACTATCGCTGTATGCCAGTCCGTGTACCTGTACCAGCACGACAGCAACTACTGTAAAATATATGAACCTTCTTATTTTCTTTGTAATGATATCATTAATAATCACAAGGACAGGAACAATCAAAATAACTATATTAATAAGCTTCACTGACTCAGGGATATTTTCATATAAAATATAGGTCAGCAGAAAGGAAATAAGTACAAGGGATGAAAATGGTCTTTTTATTATCTTATTGATTGCTGCCGCCCTCGGCATATCTTCACCCGGAGTGAAATGCTTAAGAAGACGGTACGAAAAGAGAACAAAAGTAAGAAGAATAAGGAACACCATCAGGTGCATCCATATTCTGAAAGAATAATTATGAACAAAATCCTTAAAGCTTGTAACAGTATCATTGATAAATGATCTTTTTTCTTTAAATACTATGCCCTTCCCTTTTGGTTCAGACACTTTCCATATGGGTGGCTGGTTAAGCTCAAAGAGCTTCTTTGTAGTAACCTCGCGGGCCAGGGTTATTTTACCCATGATCTCATTGACAAAAATGAGCCCCATGGAAACCTGGACAAGCCTTTCCTGTATGAATTCAGAATCTGTCTGGAATCCCGACTGCAGCTTCCCAAGGTTTTCCAGCGTGAATTTAATTTGCTGTATTACCAGCTCAGGAGCTTCAACTTTTTGAATTCCCAGCAACGTATTTTGCCATATTGTCTGCATCTCCTTAAGGGCTTTCAATTCATTTTCAATCTTTTGCACCTGCTCGGTTAAAACGCCCTGTTCATTCAACAGCAGTGAGTGTAAAAGCGACCATTCCCCTTCAAGATTGTTCAGAATTCTGAAGTTCAGCGATTCAATTTTATGTACACGCGGATCCTCCCTGAGCAGGTTAAGCCTGAATATAAGCGTATCTGTCCTGGACACAATAAGAGCTTTATTGTCCTCTGTTAAAAGATTTTTTTGCTTTTCCATGATAAGAGAACTCACCTCCGTCACCTGCCTTGTTATTTCAGGTATCGGTATCGAGGTTATTACATGCTTTGATGTATCAACTGAAGGTGCTGGCTGCGCCATAATAAGGATATGTGAAAGAATTATCTGAATCGTTATAAATATTAACCGTTTTATTGATTTCATAATAAGGGTATTTAAAAAATAAAAATAATCATTCCTGAATAATTAGAAATTTATTCAGTGTATTTTTATTTAAATTCTTCGAAAAGAAATAACGCATCCTTATTTATTATTTGTTCATCATTAATATGTATATTTAAAAAATGGCAACTTTGAAAAAACTGATATTGATAATCTCGCTGCTCCTCTATATTTCATGTGAAAAAGATAACGATATTACCAGTAAATATGGTAATATTCCACCCGAATCGTGGGAAATCCTTAACGAGCTGAATGAATCTTATGATCAACAATCAAAGGAAAAACTATATCAGATACTGGAGACCTGGCATAATGAAAACATGGCAACAAAGGCAGAAAACATAGATAATGATACGGTAAAGAATGTATATAAATTATATATTGAGTTTTACACCCCGTTTGATATTGGTAGACTTGGCGGTTCTGAATGGGGTAACGAATTATATGCGGATGTAAGCTTTGATATAATACAAAACAGAATATATTACGATTTTGCTTATGAATCGTTGTCTGTCGTTATTCCTGATACAATAATTGATTTCAGGCCTGAATTAAATTTTAAAAATGGAGTAAAAACTTTATACCTTACAGAGAATTATGAATATGCATTAAATGATTTTCTCGGGAATGAATATGATCCTCTGGGAACCGGAGGTATTATGAATCCAGCCAGCGCAGGTGGCAGTTCCTATGAAAAGCAGCAGTTTTTAAACAACTATTTAAAAATCATCTATGGTCACTGGGGCGGTTACTGGCATCTTGAGACACATCCTGAAGTATACAGGATTTCATTTGACGAAAATATGAATAATGCAACAGTTTATTTCAGAATTGTATATGAAGGGGGGGAAGCTAACTTAACCAAACAAGATAACGAGTGGACACTGCTTTCCTCAAGGTTAACATGGGTTGAATGACTTAGTGCGGTTATCACTCAACCTTTATTCATTAATTCTTAATCCTTATACATACTTTTCCAATAAATAACCAAAAGCCTGTTATACATTTTAATAACATTTCGGGCACTTGTTTATTAATAATAATAAACGTATTTTTAGGTAAGGAATAGCAAAACTTTCACTTTGATGTGGTTTTAAGAATTCTCATTTAGTAATTAAAACATAGATTATGAATGATTTAGTATGTCCCAAGTATGAAAAATGCCCGATTTTTACAGGCGAGTCATTTGTAATGGAGGGTTCAAGCAAAGTATATAAAGACTTATATTGCCTGGCTGACCCGGAAAGATTTAAAACCTGTAAAAGGTACATAGTATCCGAACAAACAGGTTTACCCGTACCTAAGAGTATAATGCCAAACACTGAATTAAGTATAGAAGAAATTATTAAGAAAACAAAAAAGCAAATATAATTATACCGGAAACTTCCTGCTTTCAGGCTATACAAATACAATTATAAATTAATCTGGACAAAGGCTGGTAAAATTACCCCCTAAAAACTTTTTAACAAACATATTTGCTATTGGACAAATAATAGCCGATCCGGATTGTTAATTTCTTTTTTATACGGATTATTAAAATCGCTGTGAAATTTCCTTTATTTTTAGTTTCAAATTTGTAATAAAATCAATAAGAAATATGAGTGGTTTTTTTGGTGCCGTATCTAAAAATGACTGTGTGTTTGATGTTTTTTATGGTACTGATTACCACTCCCACCTCGGAACAAGACGGGCCGGACTGGCATATTTCTCAAAGGAAAAGGGATTTCAGAGATCCATTCATAACATTGATGACGGTTACTTCAGGAATAAGTTTGAGGAGGATGTAAAAAGTTTTTCAGGAAATTGCGGGATAGGTGTTATCAGTGACACTGAGGCCCAGCCTATTATGGTGACTTCTCATATCGGGCGTTTTGCCGTTGCAACTGTCGCCAAAATAGTAAATATTAAAGAGCTTGAAGATTACTTCCTTAAGCGGAAGCGCACTTTTACGGAGATGAGTGACGGCAGTGTCAATCCTACGGAAGTAATCACCATGCTGATTGCCGAGGGTGAAAGTATTGAATCGGGTATAGAGATTGTATATGAAAAGGTTAAAGGATCATGCTCAATGCTTATCCTTACTGAAGACGGTATTATTGCAGCCCGTGATAAGCTGGGGAGAACCCCCATAATCATTGGCAGGAAAGAAGGAGCTTATGCACTGGCCTTCGAGTCCTGTGCCTTTTCCAACCTTGATTATGATCTGGAAAAATACATCGGACCGGGGGAAATTATAAAAGTAACTGCCGACGGTTATACGCAGCTGCGTAAGCCTAACGAAAAGATGCAGATCTGCGGGTTCCTCTGGGTTTATTTCGGCTATCCACCCTCCTTTTATGAAGGAGTCAATGTGGACGAATGCCGCTACCGTTGCGGCGCTGCACTGGCACGCAGGGATAAGACAGATGCCGACTTCGTTGCAGGTATACCGGACTCCGGTGTAGGCCATGCCCTGGGATATAGCAATGAGAGGCGTATACCCCTTAAGCGTCCCTATTCAAAGTATACTCCCACCTGGCCACGCAGCTTCATGCCCCAGAGCCAGGACATGCGCGACCTCGTTGCCAAGATGAAGCTCCTGCCAAATACAACTCTTATTAAGGGAGGAAGGGGAATTTTTCTTGACGATTCCATTGTGCGCGGCACACAGCTGAAAGATAATGTCAGGGACCTTTATGCCGGGGGGATTAAGGAGATACACATGCGCATTGCCTGCCCACCCCTCACTTACCCCTGTGAGTTCCTGAATTTCAGCCGCTCAAGATCACATCTCGATCTTGCTGCGCGCAAAGCAGTGCGGATACTTGAAGGGACAGAAGATATAAACATGCAGAAGTATTCGGATACAAAAAACGGGAAATATGCCGAAATGGTGGAACAGATAAGGAAAACCCTTAATTTCACCAGTCTGATCTATCAAAAACTTGATGACCTCGTTGATGCAATAAGCCTGCCCAAAGAAAAAGTATGTACCCACTGCTGGGACGGTTCAAGTTATTATTAGTGGGAACAGGCACTTCGCCCGCTTAACTGTCACAGTGAATAATTACAGTTAATTGCAGGTTCAGGATTAATTCCCAATACCAGTAAAAATATTAATTAATATAAATTGAATTATACCTGGGGAAATATTAAATTTGTATTGTAATAAACTAATTATTAAATTGTTATATGAATACCAGTATCAATGTTTGTCCCAAACAGGCAATATGCAATTTATTCAATGACAGAATAACAACTTTTAAATCAAAAATGTCTCTGGAAATATATAAAAAGCTATACTGTAATGCCAAAGATGAATACTGGAAAGAATGTAAAAGACTAACTGTAATTAAAAAGACCGGTAAATGTGCAGACTTTGTTATGCCAAACTCGTCTTTGACAATAGAACAAATAATTGGCAAGATGAAAGAGCAGGGAATTATTTGATTATTTATCCTGAATCATTAATGCTAAATAATTAATCGTAAATACATTAGAGGCATTAAATAGGGGCGCTGTCCCTATTTTATTAATTACCTCTTTACTTTTAGACAATTCTTTCTTAACTTTCTTTAAAATCCTTTAAAAAATATGAGATGGATTCAAATTCAGTTAAAGGGATGGCACAGCCATTCGAAAACGCAAAATTCAAAATAATAAACTCCATTGTTGTTGCATTTGCCATTTTATCTTTGCCGATAGCGAGTGTTGCTTTTTTAAGAATTATAGTCACAGGGTGGAAATGGTTTTATTTGTTATTCTTAATTTTGGCAGCGTTTATCTGGACTGTGTATATTTTCAGAAAAAGATTAAGTACCCGGCATAAAGCGAATATATTGAGTTTAATATTGATCCTTAGTGCCAGCGTAGGGATTTACACTTTTGGAATACTGGGTAATTCAAAGTTGTTTTTTTTGGTTGCCATTATTTTTACAGGCTTATTTGTTGGCAGAAAGCAGTCGTATATTCTACTGGGAGTAATATTTATAATCATTTTTGTCTTCGCATTTTTATTCCTTAGTGGCAGATTACATTATAGTTACGATATAGAAAATTATGTTAACCATTTCACTATATGGCTTGCTTTTAGCATTACATTTCTGGCTGTTACACTGGGACTGCAGATAATTAATAATAAATACATGGATTTTTTTGTGGTTTCAGAAAACCAGATAAGGCAAAAACAGGAGTTACTTAAACAAAGCGAAGAAAGATATAAAAGATTATCGGAAGCAACATTTGAAGGAATTGGAATAAGTAAGGAGGGGAAAATTATTGATGTAAATGATCAATTATGTTCAATGTACGGATATGAACCCGAAGAATTGAAACAACTTGGATTAGCCAGACTTGTCCATCCTGATGACAGGGAAATGGTATTACATTATAACAGGCAAAATATAAATAATACATATGTTCACCGGGGAATAAAAAAAGATGGTTCTTTATTGTACCTTGAAATTCGCAGTGATAATATTTCAATCAATAATGAAGACTACCGGTTAACAGTAATAAGGGATATTACTGATAAAAAAATTGCCAACCAGAAATTAGAGGAGAGGCTTTTATATGAAAGAATTGCTTCTGAAATCTCAACGAAATTTGTAAACCTGCCAATAGAACGTGTTGACGATGAAATAAATAAAGGATTTGAATATATTGGGAAAAAGCTAAATATTGACGCGATTTATTTATGGGAAGTCTCGGAAAACAAGAAGGAATTTTGTGTTAAATATGCATGGAAAGATGAGAAAATAATAAAAACGCCTGTCACTCTTAACAATGAAAGTTTTCCTTATATTAGAAAAAAACTGCTTAACAGAGAGGTTTTCAAGTTCTCATCAATTGATGAAATCCCTGAAACAGCTGTCTATGAGATAAAATATTACAGGCAATATCGAATTAAATCCTGTATAGTTATCCCGCTAATTATGACTGAGAATGTAATCGGGTGCATTAGTTTTTCTAAAATTAAGGAGAAGATGGAATGGTCGGAAGAACTAATCCGCTTATTCTCCGTACTCGGAAATGTTATATCAAATGCATTGCAAAGGAAAACTTCAGAGTTGGCTCTCCGTGAAAGCAGAGAACGATTTCGACTGCTTATTGAAAATATTCCTGCCGTCACATGGGTTACGAGCCAGGAAGGGAAAACAACCTATATCAGTCCCAATATAGAAAAAGTATATGGATACACATCGGAAGAAATTTATAAGGGAGGCCCTGAGCTTTGGATTGGCAGGATTCATCATGATGATGTTAATACAGTAAAAAACGAGTTTCAACAATTATTTGCCGGAACTAAGGCATTTAATTTAGAATATAGAATTAAGAAAAAAGATGGTAACTGGATATGGGTGCACGACAGGGCAAATGTATTCCATGAATTTGATAGGATCTTATATGCCTATGGGGTATTTTCAGATATAACCAATCAAAAAAATGCAGAACTGAAAATAAAGGAAAATGAAAAACAATACCGCACTCTTTATGAAAACGCAAGTGATGCTATCTTTTTGTTTAAGGACAAAGTATGGGTTCATTGCAATCCAAAGGCACTTGATTTATTCGGTTGTGAATTCCAGGATATAATTGACAAAACACCTTATGAATTTTCACCTGATACCCAGCCTGATGGAAAGAATTCAAAAGAAAAAGCCATGGAATTGGCAAAATATGCCCTTTCAGGTGTTCCACAACGTTTTGAGTGGATTCATAAAAGAAAGGATAATTCGCCTTTTACAGCTGAAGTATCTTTAAACTCAATTGAACTGAAAAATGAAAAGTATTTACTTGCTATTGTAAGAGATATAACTGAAAGAAAACAAAAACATGAAGAAATACTGAGAGCTGTTATAAAAGCAGAAGAAAAAGAACGCAATCGTATTGCCCGCGATTTACATGACGGGATATCCCCAATACTTTCAACAATTAAACTGCTTACACAATCAATGACACAATGTGAGGATGAAGAATTACAAAAGAAGCTGGTAATCAGAATAGAAAATGCAGTAAGAGAGGCCATTACCAGTCTGTCGGAAATATCAATAAAACTAAGTCCTCATATATTACAGAATTTCGGAGTCGTGGAAGCAATAAAAAATTTTACAAGGGAAATCTCCTCCATAAAGAATATAAAATTTAATTTTAAGACCAGTTTAAAAGAAAGATTAAATGAAAATATCGAAATTACCATCTACAGGATAGTAATTGAATTAATTAACAATACATTAAAATACGCAAATGCAAGTGAAGTCGATATTATTTTATTGAAGGACGGGAATATATCACTGGTATATGAAGATAATGGAAAGGGATTTGATATTGAAAAAATTCTAAAAAAGAAAAAAGGAATGGGATTGCACAACCTAAAAACACGCGTTGAATCTGTCAATGGAAAATATAATATATATAGTTCTCCTGGAAAAGGAGTCAAACTTAAAGTAATCATACCCCAAAGTGGATAAAAAAATAAATATTATATTGGTTGACGACCATATTCTTTTCAGGGATGGCTTGAAATTTATATTGTCTCAAATTTCGGGGTATACAATAATTGGTGAGGCATCAAACGGTATGGAATTCCTTGAATTGCTCAAAACATCAACACCTGATCTTGTTTTAATGGATATTGCAATGCCTGAAATGGATGGCATTGAAGCTACAAGAAGAGCGCTTAACTTATATCCTGATTTAAAAATTGTGGCCCTTTCAAGTTATGGAGATGAGATCTATTACAGGCAAATGATTGAAGAAGGGATTCAGGGATTCTTAACTAAGAGCTCGAATAAAGAAGAACTGGAACATGCAATAAAAACTGTTGCAGATGGGAATAATTATTTTTCCCAGGATTTATTGAAAAAAGTAGTATTTAATATCTCAGACAAAGGTAAACGAAAGGAAGAAGAGGAGATAAAATTAACCCGGCGCGAAAAGGAGATTCTCAAATGTATTTGCCAGGGATTATCAAATAAAGAAATTGCAGAAAAATTGTTTATCAGTCCGAAAACAGTTGATAACCACCGTACGAGCCTGTTGAGTAAAACATCATCAAAGAATACGGCAAGCCTTGTTATGTGTGCAATTAAGAAACATTTAATTTATATCTGAAGTAAAAACCTGAAATTGAAAATAGGGTAAATCTCCTATTGTTTTGAGGTTTTTCCCTCTGGCATCACCACGTTTTCATTCGTAATTTTGAATTGGATAAAGAATTACTAATGAAAAAATTGAAGTTTATAGTGGTCGATGACAATATAACTTTCCTTAATGGAATAATTATGTACCTCGAGGAAATATTGCATCATGAGGTAATTGGTTATGCATTTGATGGCAAAGCATTTTTGGGACAGAAAGATTATTTTTCCAGTGCTGATATTATATTAATGGATATTCATATGCCTGAATTAAATGGTATTGAGGCAGCCAAAATGTTTTTAAACATTTATAACAATGCAAAAGTTATCGCCGTTACAAATTTCCCGGATACAGTTTATTTGAAAGAGCTTGTTTATTCAGGCTTTAAGGGCTGTGTGTTCAAAGACAGAATTTATGAGGATTTACCTGCAGCCATAGAATGTGTGCAAAATCAAAAATTGTTTTTTCCTGATGAAATAAAACTCTAGTAACCCTTATTACCTGCTCCTTAGTCCTTCTCTCTCCGTTTCCCTGTGAAGCTTCTTAAGGAGCCTCCTCCCTATCACTTTTATTCCGCTCGATCCTTTGGGTATCTGTTCTTCAATAGCACTCATAAGCTCAATTTTCAGTCCAGGCTCAATTTCTGATATCTTGTACAGCAGTTCCATTAGCTTTTTAAAATGCCCCGGATTATTACCTACATTAGCGGCTACCAACTCGGCAATAAACCTCGAGCTATCAACTAACTGGGCTTCAAAGTCCATATTAACAAAATTTTTGTACTTGTTTTTACCGGAAATATTCTAAATTTAACCCAAAATTAATAAAAAATAATCCTATGATGAAAGTAAAAAAACCAACTGTACAGGAAATAAAAGAGGCCGGTTCCTGGGGCACATGGGGAAAAGAACCTTCGGAATTTCCTTGGTTTTATGATGATAAGGAAACCTGCTATATATTGGAAGGTGAAGCCACTGTTACGGATAATAAGGGTAATAAAATATCCTTCGGCCCCGGTGATATGGTCGAATTTGAACAGGGCCTTGAGTGCACCTGGAAAATAAGCAAGACAATAAAGAAAAGGTTTAAATTCGGATAATTCTCGAAATTCTACTTCCAGACTCCCGGTATATTCTCGCCACAATATTTGCACTTGTTGTTAACAATATTGTTAGCCATAATATTATAACCCCGTCTGTCGATCAGTACTTTTTTGCATGATGGGCAGTAAGTATTCTCCGCGTCAGTACCAGGCACATTTCCTATATAAACAAATTTAAGACCCGCTTTAAGGGCAATCTCCCGTGCCTTTTGAAGTGTTGCTACAGGTGTCGCAGGCAACTGGGTTAGTTTATACTGGGGGTGAAACCTGCTGAAATGAAGGGGATAATTATATAAATTATTCTGGTACAGCCAGTCGCACATTTCCTTGATCATATCAAAATCATCTGTCCAGCTTGGAACAACAAGGTTGGTGATTTCAAGCCATACACCTTCTTCACTGAGAATCTTCAGCGTATTGAGCACCGGTTGCAGCGTTCCTCCGTTTAGTTTAAGGTATATGCTGTCACTAAACGATTTTAAATCAACATTTGCCGCATCAATAACTTTTGCCAGCTCACGTAAAGGTTTCTCATTTATATAACCTGCAGTGACAAGAACGTTTTTAATGCCTCTTTCATGTGCCAGCTTAGATGTGTCATATGTGTATTCATAAAAAGTAATAGGCTCCGAGTATGTATATGCTATGGATTTGCAACTGCTTTTCACTGCCTGGTCAATAACTGCCCTGGGCATGAGGTCGTAATTATTGGTCTTTCGTGGTGATGTCTGCGAGATGGTCCAGTTCTGACAGTTAAGACATGCAAGGTTACAGCCTGCAGTAGCTATTGAATATGAAGTGCTTGAAGGTAAAAAGTTAAAGAGCGGCTTCTTTTCAATAGGGTCAATATGAACAGCACACGGATTACCATAAGCAATGGTATATAGCTTACCACCCTCGTTTAACCTGTTGTTGCATGTACTGAGTTCACCTTCCTTAAGTGTACATTCATTGGGACATATAAGACACTTTACCCCGCGCGCTGTCTGAATATAATGGGAAGCTTCCTTGCTCCATTTCCACAGGTCCCCGCCTGCACCGCCCCCAACTGAACTTATACTTATTTTGTTTGCCAGCAGTCTGTTTCTAAAGCTCAGGCATATTCCCGTGACACCCAGTAATCCGGTCTTAATAAATTGGCGCTTATTTATCCTGTTATCCACATTATACATAATTACAATTTTTCGTGCACATATTTCCCCTCAAAAATCGATCCAGCTTTTACTTTTCACATATCTCCAAGTCAGAATAAATTGATAAAGTAAGCAGCTAAAAGCAAAATTATTAAATTCTTTATGAAAATGTCAATTTATTAACCCCATATGTTAATAACCTGGATTGCACAAAAAAGTATAGTACGGTTGGATATATTCTAATATCAGATATAGCATGAGCTTGATAACATTTATATCTGTAAAGTTGCCTTTTAATAAAATTATTAATAATATCTTGTGTAAATACTTAATAATGACTAAATTGTATATAATAAATATACTAATTGTATTTTAGGCTAATATTGACTTATGACCTATTCTTCAATGTTCTGAGAATAGCAATTTGTAAAATAATTACAGTAATAATTTAAACCTTTAGTAATGAAAAAATTAACGTTATTAGCAACAATTATTTTTATAATATTTTGCTCCAGGGT
>CAZOLY010000028.1:0-27080 GCA_964580815.1 uncultured Bacteroidales bacterium | reverse complement strand
ATGAACTTGAATCAATTGCAAAGGTAGTTGAGAAACATAGCAATATATTTGTCGTTGCTGATGAAATATATGAACATATAAATTTTGTCGGGAAACACGAAAGTATTGCACAATTTAATTCTATTAAAGAACGCGTTGTTATAATAAACGGGGTATCAAAAGCTTATGCGATGACCGGCTGGAGAATCGGATATATCGGGGCACCCTTATGGCTGGCAAATGCTTGCATAAAACTGCAGGGACAATTATTAACGGGACCGACGACTATGGCACAAAAGGCCGCTGTAACGGCACTTAATTCAGATCAATCATGTGTTTCGGAGATGAATAAAGCATTTAAGAGAAGAAGGGACCTTATTATCAGCCTGTTAAAAAATATTGACGGAATACAAACAAGCATACCAGACGGGGCTTTTTATGTCTTTCCCCGGGTTAGTTCATATTATGGAAAATCCGATGGCGAAAGAAAAATCGAAAATTCTACTGATCTGTGTATGTTCCTGCTTGAAAAAGCTCATATAGCCACTGTGCCCGGTGAAGCATTTGGTGAACCTTCGTGCATCAGGCTGTCGTTTGCTACATCTGATGAAAATATCGTTAAGGCTGTTGAGAGAATGAAAAACTGGCTGAGTAAGCTGCACTAAAGTTATTACGCATCAACCTGTAAAATTATACTTGCCTAACTGCCAGTTCATACCTGTTCTAATATTTCCCCCGGGGAATATTATGTGTGCTCAACTTAAGATTATGAGCAATGATCAAAATCATCGGATTCAGATAAGCTATCTCATCAATTTGTAGTTGAATTACCTCAAATCCTTGATTACCTTTATAAAGGAATAATTTTAGGATTATTCATTTTTTCTGACTGCATAAAGAATAAAGATTATTATGACGATATTATCCTCAAACGGTTTAAGTTTTCCGAAAAGAATAGGGAATAAAACAGCATTTCAGCAGGCAAGAATATTATCAAGACAGGCATTTACACGTGCTATGATTACACAAAAAAGATCCCGCATTCATAAAACTTCCATGCTTAAAAAAATCAGGTATATTGAATGGTCAGTATTTAACTTTTCTATTGATAAAGCTTTGTCCAATCTGACGTGCCAGAGTAAATTCTGATACCGGTTAATAATATAATTGAGATTACCACAAGTTTTAAATCCATTCCGTGTCATATTAAAAATATGCGCTACCTTAGACCAGGTAATTTACAGTAATGACCGACAAGGAACTGGTAACAGAAATAAGTAATGGCAATCAACAGGTATTCAGGACGTTTGTTGAAAAGCATCAATTGGCTGTCTTTAAAGTTTGTAACGGATTTATTCATAATAAGGAGGACTCCGAAGATATTGTACAGGAAGTTTTTGTAGAAGTATATCAGTCTATTCACAACTTTCGCGGAGAAGCAAAGCTTTCTACCTGGCTTTACAGAATAGCAGTAAACAAATCTTTAAACTATCTGCGTAAAAATAAAATAAAGAAAAATCTAAAAAGCATAGAATCTTTATTTACCAGTGATAAAAACAGATTAAATGAAATTGAAGATAATAATATGAGACCTGATGAGAATATAGAGCAAAAAGAAAGATCCGGAATATTGTTCCATGCTGTTAACTCACTTTCAACAAACCAGCGTATTGCTTTTATTCTTAATAAATATAAAGATTTGTCCTATAAAGAAATTGCCGAAATAATGAATACATCATTGCCAGCTGTTGAATCACTTATTCACAGAGCCAAAATAAATCTCCAGAAAAAATTGTTTGTGCATTATAAAAAAAAATTGTAATACTACGCCAGTTTTTAATAAGATATGTGTCAAATGAATAACAGGAATTAAAAATGAATTGTAAAAGAATAAATAAGGATCTTATATTTTTTGCTGAAGGTAGCATTACCGGGACAAGAAAAGAAGAAATCAATGAACATTTATCAGAATGTAAGATATGCCGGGACTTTGTCAGAGTATTGACTTATGACCTGGAAATAATTGAAAAAGAAAAGAAAGCAGCAGCTAATCCCTTTCTTTATTCAAAAATACACGATAAAATAATTAGTAATGAGCAACCGGCAAATGTATTTATAACTTCCGCCATAAAGGTTTTGAGACCGGTATTTATTACATTGCTAATTTTGTCAGGCATTTTCTCGGGATTTAAACTTGGGAGCTACTTAAGCGATAAATACTCCTACGGTGATTCTGAATTTCAAACAATAACTTATTACCTGAATGACTTACAGCATGAATCAGTTGAAACAATACTATTATCTGAAGAATTAGAAAATTAAAATATTTATTGACATGAAAACTTATTTTACAAAATACAGAATTTTAATTTGGCTGATAATAATTCTTTTAGTTGTGAATATTTCGGCCATAACGACCATTTTTTTTGGTCTTGGTTTAAGGGATAAAAAAGATGCAGGACCTTTTCCCCGGCGAACTGAAATGCATATGCATCATGACGGAAGATTTTTTGAGAAAAGTCTGAATCTTAGTGAAGAGCAACATCTGCAGTTCAAAGCATCCAGACATAAATTTTTCACAGAGGCAAAAAAAATTGCAGGTCAGATGCATAATAAAAGGATTGAATTCATAAATGAACTGTCATCTGTTAAACCTGACACAATAAAATTACAGGAAATAGCAGATGAAATTGGAATGCTGCATTCAAAGCTTAAGTATCAAACTTACAAGCACTATCTTGAAATGAAAAATGTATGCACAAAAGAGCAGGAAGAAAAGCTGACCAGGATATTTAAATCTATGCTTTGTGATGATGATTCTTTTATTTCTCCGCCAGGCAGGCACGATAAAAGAGATAGAAGGCCTGGTCATCACATGGAGGAATTCAATAACCAATAAAAAATAATGCTCTGGCGAAAGTAAACGCTCAATGCCAGAGCAATTACACGGCAATTATATGTCTACTAAAATTACCTTACAGATCAAGTAAAGATTATCTGTGTCCCTTCCCCGTCAGCCAGCCCGTAAAAATCACCGACAGTTATAATATCCTTCAAATGCTCGGTCAAATCTTCCTTCTTAAGCTTGAACATGTCGGTTCCCAGTTTACAGGCATAAACCTCTCCTCCTCCTGCAGTGATCATATCAAAAAATTCTTCAACCGGCGGTATATCAAGCTTCTCCATTTGATTCTTCATCATTGCAGATACGCCATTTTCAACACCGGGTAGCAGTCCCATTAATGTCGGAAACGGCAGTCCGCCCGGCATTCTTAAAGACGGGTTGCCAACAGTGGCGGTATGAAGTTTATTCATCCTGTTTTTAGTTACAGCATCCAGTCCGAAAAATGTAAAAAAAAGTTTCGTTTCAATACCCTCCATAACAGCCCCGTTTGCAAGGATCAGGGCTGCATATACATCTTCTATTGATCCCTTGGCACAAATAATTAGCACTTTTTTCAAGGGATGATTATTTTTTGAATTCATTTTTATTAAGTTTTAATGATTAATACGTTCAAATGCAGCTTGCAGGTTTGGGCACCCCTGCTATCCTGGTGGCTTTCTTCAGAGGCGCACCTGGAAACAGCTGGTAAAGTTCCTTTATATCCACTATACCTGATTTGCCTATCCTTCGAAGAGACAGGGCTTCACCATCACGGAATTTTCCCCGTATGTAGTCAATAACCTTAAAATGTTTATCCGAAAGTTCAAGACCTTCTTCCTTAGCAATAGCTATCGCTATGTTCCTGGTCCATTGATCAGAATCGAGCATATAGCCCTCATCATTCACTTCTACCTTGTGTCCATCATAAGTTTTTGTTGCCATAATATTTATATTTAAAGTTTATTTTTATTTGTTCTTTTCTGCATATTTGGCCATATTCATTAATAATGTCATAATGAATCCCATTGCCTTTTTCCCGTCTTTTGAATTCATCATTCTGAGAGCTTTTAACATAGAAACCTCTTTTATGTCCTCTGTATAAAGATCCTTATATATTGTCATAGCATTATTTATTGCTCTTAACATATCCGGCTGGGTAAGATTCTTTACAGTATCAAGGATGACAACTATATTATCGGCAAAAAGCCTTAAGTCATCAACCGTAAAATGGGTTACTATTTTATCCGGGATATTAAGCACTTCCCTTAGAAAGATGAAGTACCCCTTTTCTTCAAGATCATGAAGCTTCTTTATCAGGTCCAGCCCTGCCTGCCTGATCACGGGAGATAAATCCTTCATCAGATCATCGACCTGCTCTCTCCTGCTTTTTTGTTTATCCAGTTCCGCCAGGATAATATTAAGCTTGTCGTTTAATAATTCCAGTTTACTATCCACCTTTTTTGTGCTTGTATCAGTTTCTTTCATGGCTATAGATATTTTCCGGCCATTGTCATTTCTGTACTGATTGGCAATTCCTTTCCTTTAAGCAGGATATACCAGTATATCCACCTGAAAAGTAATTTGCCATAATGATTTATTCTCGTTTCCCTTAGCAATCCGAATGGTCCTATGCCGGGAAAAGGAAAATAACCGGGAAGGGGCTCTGTCTCATAATTGAAATCAATTAATGCACCTTTGCCATGCCCTGTCTCTATATAACAATTCGAATGTCCGTCATACTTTGCAGTGTAAGGTCTGTTTTCTATTGCACATATTATATTTTCATATAGCACATCTGAAGAAAAATGCACCACCGCTCCTGCCTTTGAGGTTGGGATATCAGACGCATCACCCAGCACAAAAATATTGTTAAAGGCTTTGGACTGAAGTGTATATTTATCAGTCGGCACAAAACCCAACTCATCGCCTAACCCGCTTCTGTCAATCATTTCATCCCCCATATGTACAGGTACTGTAATAAGACAGTCGAATTTCACTTCATTGTCAGCATAGTCCCTTATTACCTTTTTACTGTTATCAACCTCTGCTATGTTGAAATCGGGAATTATCTCAATATTCTTCTTTTTAAGCATGTCTCCAAGTATTGCAGAAGCCCGGGGTCTTGTAAATGCACCTGACAGCGGAGTAACAAATTTAATATTAACCTTATCACGCAATCCCCTCTCTGCAAAAAAAGCATCTGCGTACATTACGAACTCGAGAGGTGCAACCGGACATTTAATAGGCATTTCAGCGATATTCAGCACTAATTCACCTCCTTCCCACGTCTTAAAAAAACTTCCCAGTGCCAGGGCCCCCTGAATGGTATAGAAATCAAAAATATTTTTAAACCATAATTCCCCTTTCAGCCCTTCAGTTTCTTCAGGGACTATCCTTGAGCCCGTTGCAATAATCAGATAGTCATATTTTAATACTGCCCCGTCTTTAAGAAATACCTCATTCTTTTCTCCATTTATTCTGTCGACATCTGAATTAATAATATTTACTCCTGCAGGTATAAAGTCGTATTTGGGCTTTGTGACATCTTCCTTTTTATAAACTCCGAAGGGAATAAACAGGAATCCCGGCTGATAGTAATGTGCTTTTTCCTTGTCTATAATTGTAATTCCCCATTCACCGGTATCCAGAGACTTCCTGAGTTTATTTGCCATTATCGTTCCTCCTGTACCTGCTCCAATAATAATTAGTTCCTTCATGTCAAAATTTTTATTTTTGAATTAACTTTATGATATACAATTTTGATTCATATAAAAATTACTTCTTAATAATATTACAATTAAGAACATTATTTGTTCATCATATTATTATAATAAATATCATGTTATGATAATTATCATAAAAACTAAAGAAATTATTACATGAACAGTATTTTTGAGTTGCCTGTATCGGGAAAGGAAATAGGTGAGTTTGATTAAATCGCGCTTATATCATCCCTGTATATTTTATTCCCGCTTAAGAAGAACATTTATTGAAGGGAATAATCCCATATTTGTATGAGGAAGGAATAATGAAGCAGAATATTCATTCATATAATCCGGTTCAGTATTAAGCTCAATATAGGTCATTTTCTCTGAAGCCATGTCAACCATATTTTTATTTTTATCAGACAGTAGTATAAGATAAGAACCATAAAAAGATGTATTCCCAAGATAAAAGTATTTCTCCCGGTTAATATCCGGGAAAAGGCCTATAGCAATTGCATTTTCAATACTAATATTTTTCCCAAATCCACCGGATATATAAAACGAATCAATACTGTCAAAAGTAATTCCCAGATTTTTCAGCAGAAGAGAACATGCAGAATAAATAGCTGCCTTGGATCGGATGAGGTTGGCAATATCATTTTCGTAAATTATCATATCCCTTCCCCAGAAACATTCTCCGGCATCGACAATGATAATTCCCTTACCTGTGTCATCCCGGGTGTATTTATCTTTTACTTTATCCTTATTAATTGATCCATTACGTTCTATATATCCGTTAATAAATAATTCAGCCAAAAGATCTACTAATCCCGAACCACACACTCCCTTTGGTTTAAGTCCGTCAATTACTTTATATTGAGCTTTCAGACCATTTGTAAGTTTAAAGCTCTCAATTGCACCTGCTGCTGCAGGCATACCAAACTTTACCAGTCCACCTTCAAAAGCAGGGCCGGCAGAGCAGGCACATGTTACCAACCAGTCTTTATTTCCAATTACAAGCTCTCCATTTGTGCCTATATCAATAAACAGGAATATTTTTCCTTTGCTCTTTAAAACAGGTGTACATAACAGACCGGCAGTTATATCGCCACCAACATAGCTACCTACCAGGGGAGATATATGTATTATTCCCTTATTATTTATTTTTAATCCCAAATCTCCCGGAGAAATAAAAGGTACCTTATTCATGGCCGGGACATATGGTTCTTTCCTTATATAACGGGGATCAATATTCATGAACAAATGTGCCATTGTCGTATTTCCTGAAAATGTGGCGTAATAAATGTCATTGTATGAAATATCCAAAGATTCTATAGCTTTTTCAATAAGATTGTTAATTGCCTTAATTATAAGTTCATTTAATTCCAGAAGTCCGCCGGGTCTTTCAGCATAGTTAATTCTTGATATAACATCCTCGCCACACTTTATCTGCTGGTTAAATCCCGATACAGTATTAATTAATTTGCCGTCCCTAAGATCTACGAGTCCGACCACCAACGTTGTTGTACCTATATCACAGGTTATCCCATAAATGTTCTTTCTATTTACCCCTGAAATAGCATCTATTATTCTCCATGATTCACCTGACCTGAATAATATAAGTGTAATGTGGCCATCGTTCTCACGCAATATATAAGGTAATGATTTCAGTATATTATACTCACAGTCTAACTTCTTTATCCCGAATTTATTTATTAATGTTAGTTGCAACCTTTTCAAATCGCTGTAATTATTTTCAAGTGTTGGCTCAGGTACCTTAATTTCCAACTTCTTTACAGGCGGTTCAAACTTAAAAGTCCCTGAAACAAATTTTCTATTCGCTTCAGATATTCCAATATCTGTTATGGCCTTTACTGAAAGCTGCCTGAATTTGGGTAACTGAACAACAAGATCATCATTAACTTCTGTTTTGCATGCTAATGTATACCCCTGTTTACGGAGATTTTCAGGCAAGGCAGCAGAAGTTCCCATTGTATATTTCCCTTTTAAGACCTGCACAATACAATCACCGCAAGTCCCTTTGCCGCCACATGATGTTGTAACAGGGAGGTTTGCATTCTTTATTGCATCAAGTACAGTCGCTCCAACAGGAATACTTAAACTAACATTAAATGGAATAAATGTTACGTTCTTTAATTCATCCTTGGCTTTGGGTGTGTTTGACAATTTCTGTTATTTTGTAAAGGGTAAAAATGATCATGCAATATTTACATTTTTTACAAATGAGGGAATGTCTGATGCCTCCTGGCAGCCAACAATTACTTCCCAGCCTGGCAGATTCTCTTCAAGTTCGCCGCTGATCTGTGAAACAAATCCCGGTATTATTATTCTTCGCGTCTTTACTTTTTCTTCGAGCTTAATTTCATTAATAAACCTGGCAATTTCCTTTCCTGTAAATTTTCCGGCAGCCCAGGCAGTGAGTACAGATTGTCCCTCACAGTCACATACTATCAGGTAAGCTGAAATTCCTGAATTTTCAATCTCCCCCGAAACTATAAAATAAGTTAGTGAAAAGTTAGTAGTGATGAAGACCGGTGATTCTTCAACCGGTTCACCAATTGTATAAATTTTAGGTTCAACCTGTATAGGCTTCTGGGGATCAGTAAAGATATTCTGTCTCAAAGCTAACAAAGTATATAACATTGCCTTGTCATAAACAGGCAAAACAATTATTGAACTGTATTTACAAATATATAATGATGCTTTTGCCAGCAGTTCATAATTATTTTCAGCATTAATAAATGTAAAAAGAGGATACCCGAATGGCTTATAGTTTTTCTTCAGTGCGCTGCGCCGAAGTATTGTACTGGTCTGCAGAATATCTCCAATATTGTCAGATGCATAATTCAGGAGAATATTATTTAATCCGGCGTTTTTAACCTTTTCAGCCTGTTCAGATAAACCTTCCAGTGTATTGTCAGTAAGAATAATACCAGCATTACAGGATTTTGCCAAATCAATAAATTTGTCAGAGACCTTTTCTTTAATGAGTATTGCAGGGCGGTCGTCTTTAATGAGTTCAAGCCCTTTTGCCAGAACTTCTTCGTCTGCGCAATCAAGAATTATTCCTTTTGATGACAAGCTCTTTATTGCTGAAACAATTTTAAGAAAATTACCTGTATCGGGATTATCATATGTTATAAAGAATAAGTCCGGCATTAACTCCTCGCCCACTCTTTCAACTTTATAACCTGCAATTTCCTTAATTTTCGCATCTGCTATTTTCTCATTCTCTGAAGATTTAACCTGGATTGCTATTCCGGTTTGATGAAAAAAAGTCTTTTCATGTCGAAACATTACTGTTTCATTTCCTATCTCAATATGATGTGGTCCGCCAATCTTTATTAGTTTTATTGGTGGTTCACTTGCAGCTCCCAGCGCAGCTTTGGCTTCTTCTGAAGCATGCGGGCACTCGCTTAATTCAGCTTTTTTCTGGGCCAGTTTCATTGCAAAAGCCATACATGTAGGTATTCCGCAATCCCCGCAATTAGTTTTCGGTAATAATTTAAATATCTCTAATCCTGAAAGTGCCATTCTATTTTTTATATTTTGAGTTGAACATATTATTTATTTGCGTTTTTATGATCTCTACCGCCTTAGGATTATACATTATCAATAAATCTGCTCCTGCACATAATAAACTCATGGCAGTGGATAACTCCCAATATGCATTAAGCAGTACCGGATCGCCCCATTCGGGGTATGTTCCCGGTTGTATTTTAGCTTCCTTTACCCGTGAGGCTTCATTTCCCGGATTTACCAGCATTGGAAATGCCAGCATTTTATCTCCTGATAAGCCGTCAATACGAATTCGTTCCATAATAGAATAGGTGTATTCAAGGCCATATCCCAGGGCACCGGTGAGAGGATCAATAACTATCCTTCCTGCCGGGAAATTCATATCTGTCAGCAGTATATTCAATTGTTTCGCAATATTGACATCAATTGGTGATTGTGCGACTATAGTGTGGTTATATGCAAGGGCAGCTGCTGCAATAGTTTTGTAATTATCAGTTTCAACAAAATTTATCAGGCAATTCTCACCTGCAGTTACATCACACACTTTCTTCATTACTTCATTTGTTTTTTCGTAATGACCATGGCCTGTTATTATAAGGGGAACCTTCACGCTTTCCAAAACCTGCTTTACGACTTCAACAGCCTCATCAGCACTCCTGTTGCCTTTTTCAGGGTGAGTGCCTTCAAGACGTACACTTATTAAATCCGCCCCGTACTCTTCTACACATTTTTTTGCCATTTCGGCAGGTTTATCTATTACATCCCTGTATAAATCAGCAAGTGATTCCGGGTATTTGGCAGGTACTTTGTCAAATACCTCCATTGCCACAACCGGAGGATGGGGAAATTCCCCTTCAAAAAAATGAAAAGGCAGAGCTGAACTCCCTCCTATAGTGACAGAACCGGAACGTGTCCCCCCCTGCTCAGGAGTTGCTCCAATTGCAACTTCAGTTATTTTTCCAATATTAGTTTCGACAGGAATTTTAAAATCCATAGAAATTTATTTTAACAATAAAAAAAAACAAAATGCCAAAATACAAATATTATCCAATTTACTGCTGTGCATTAAAAATTAAATTTTCTCAATATCTCACCTATGGATCTGTATGCATTCGTGTCTTTGACACTTTGCCATATTGATTCCCCTCTGCTATCCATATCCATAATTTCATTATCTTCAGCTACAGTACCGATAAGTTTCAGGTCCTCTGATTTTATAATATCTAAAACAGAGGGGTGTATTGAGTTTTTCACCCTGTTCAGAATTAAATATTTTTCCTTAACCCTTGTCTCCAGGTCTCTGACAAGCCTGCTAATTTTCCCGGCTGCCTTTATACCTCTTATTGTGGGATCAGATACTATTATCATATAATTAATATTCTGGGTTGTTCTCCTGCTAAGGTGTTCCATTCCTGCACCATTATCGATAATAATAAACTCGTAGTTGCTGGCAGTTTCCGTAATAACATCCCGCAGCAGGTTATTAGCATAACAATAACATCCGGGACCTTCCGGGCAGCCCATTGCCACGAGATCGAAATCCGGTGTTTCTACCAGGCTTGTTTGAAACTTGTATTCAAGATATTGCTGCTTGGTCATTCCTCCCGGCAGATTATTTGCTTTATCCTTTATCTCCTCCCGTATTGCTCCAATAGTATTATCAAGCGTTACACCGAGCAAATCATTCAGGTTTACGTTACAATCGGCATCTACGGCCAGAATAGACTTTGATATGTGATCACTAATCCAGCGAATTATTAAAGCTGCAATAGTTGATTTACCTGTACCTCCTTTACCTGATATTGCAATTGTTTTCACGGCTTAAAAGAATATAATTTAGAAATCCGGGTATAATTAATATTTTAGAACAGTGGCGGCATTGATATCGCCGGATGATTAATTTTTGAGATATAATCCAACACTTCCTCCTCTGTTGTTGCCACTGACTCGTCTGCTATCATATCAAAAAAGTTCTCTATACCTTCCTGTTTACCGATTTTTTCTATGATTTCCCTTATTTCTTCTTTAAGGTTTCTATTCATCCAGACAATTCTTTTAGCTCCTCCCTCGGCGCTTACAAATTTTCTGCTTCCAATATAATGTTTGCTATGCCCTATAAATCCGGGTGTCTGTAGTCCCCCTCCTACTGTTCCTGCAAGAGTCGAAAATTTCATGCCTATAGGTGTCATTCCGTTATATTCACGATAGACAGTCATGATACCGTTAGTGGAAGGCAAAACACATGAGATACATTCAAAGCAACCGCATGAAGTCATGGGGTATTCAATTATGCTGTAGGCATTAAATACTTCAAGTGTCTTATGTGAATTGTGATATACAAATTCATTGACATTTTGCCATTGCCCTTTAACAATATCTATTTCGGTTCCTTTCTTTACGGGCTGATTTGGTCCTGCAGCATTCATCTCATAGGCCGCTTTCCCGTCAAGCCAGTTATAGGCGCCACATAACCCTGAACGTTCCGGTGTAATAATACAAATATGATTTGGAGCAAATGACTGGCATAGTGCACATGAATAAAAGGTATCAACTGATTCGTCGGTCATATCTGCCAGGCGTGCGTCTCTTTCCTTGTATGTTTTCCGCGCTTTTTCAATAAGGTTAAGAACATCTTTTTCATTGGTATAAATCCTTATCTGTATCTTATCAAAGATCTTTCCGTATTCATTATGAAGGGCAGCATGAAGAATAACTCCCAGATGTTTGAATTTAAAACCTGCATTTTTTGCTTCTTTGCTAATACGCAGCCAGTTAATATCACGTTGTCCGACATGAAATAATCCATGTGCTGCATTAATAAAATCGTGGAACTGCCGTTCGAGGATAGGTTCAAAATCAGGTTGCATATTTCTGCCGGCCACTTCGGCCCATATTGCCAGAGGCAGCTGCGTACCTTCCTGGATATCATCTATCTCCGGACCAATAATTTCAATCTTGCCGTCTTCGACCTCATCCAGTCCCTTTGATGTCAGAAACTCAAAACCGGGGCTTGCCTGGCCTGCCATTTCAACATACATATCCTCTTTGCGAACCCTTTCACCCTGGAAGGCAGGACCATAAGGGACAGGTACAGGTACTTCAGAGACAGAAATCTTAAGTCCCCTGACTTCTATTGATCTTGATACAATATTCTTGTGTTTAACAGGACTTACAACATGTTCGTATGTACAAATGCCGGTCGGCAATATCTGGCCGATATCAGTATCTGCAATAGTTGGAAAGCCAAAGTTTATTGCTCCTGCAGCCTGTGCAAATTTTTCGTCATCAACATGTCCAAAAGCAAGTATAAAAGCAAATATCCTCTCTTTATTATACTCAAGGATTTTTTTATAATCCCCCGGTTTTGCTCCGCCGAATGACAGTGCCGCCTTTGTTGCAAAACCTAGAGCATGGATGCATGCTGTAACATCATCTCCAAAAGGCACCAGCCGTGTTGTCCATCCTAATTCTATTCCTTCTTCATATAATTGCCGGGCCATAGATTTTCCGTCAGTTCCTGCAGCCAGGAAAACATAAAGATTTTTCTCCTGCAATTCACGGGCAATTTTAACGGCGATCTCATTAGTCGGACAGGCACCGACACATGCTGCAAATCCCGGAGCAGTACCATCAACAAACTCTATTCCTCTTTCCCTGAGAATAACATCATTTGCAGCACCAAGCCAGAGATGACCGTTTTTAGGATCCGGTTCCGGCAAGTATGGCAATGGATCTTGAGTATATTTAATTACTTCAATTATTTCATCAGCGAACAGGGCAGACATTCCTGCATCCAAAGTGGGCCCCAGGTATGGCAGATTAATATTCTCATCAGGTATGGGGGGTAACAGACCTTTGGCTTCCTCCAGGAGTTCCTTTAAGCCTCCCAGGGTCTCTATTCTCATTCCCAGCATGCCGTAAGATACCGGTAAATAATAAGCTGTGTTAGGAAACTCAACTTTTATATCAGCGCCCTTGTCCTTTAGTGCCTGCGCAAGTTCCTTTTCTGCACGGGCCATAATTTTATGTGCCCCCCGGATTGCTTTTATTGCTATGCTTTTTGACATATCAACTCCTATTAGTAAGTTAGTATCATTATTTTATTTTATTCCAGGTCATTTTTAATTTTTGGCATTTCAGGCATTCTTGTCTATCTCTCTTCTCATCTGCATATCAAAAAGGACTCTTTCTTTTCCTTTTGATATACCAAGTTTTTCTCTCTTCTTATTGATATGGCCAATTATCAGTCCGGCCATTTTACTAATATCAGTTTCTACAGCCCACTTACCGCCATAAATGTTTTCATAATCTTCAAAAATATGTTTTGCAAAAATTCTGCTTCCCATAACCGGAAGCCCTACACCGAAAACAGTATAAACACCCGATGTAACAAAATACTGGCCTATAGATATGGCTTTTTCACTCATCCATTCAGGTGCTGCACCTGCAACAGGAAGGTCACTAATATCTTTTCCCAGTCCCCCGGTTTTTACCATTTCAGTCAATGCCACCAGGATTCTCGAATTATCAACACAGGAACCTGAATGCAGTACAGGGGGCATCCCTGTGGCCTCACATACCTCTGCCAATCCTTTGCCCGCATACTTGCGTGCCGCTTCGGGAATAAGAAAGCCGGCCTTTGCACATGCTATGGCTGAACATCCCGTTTGCACAACCAGTACATCATTAGCTATTAATTCTTCAACAAGGCTGACATGACCCTGATCATGTGTTACTTTCGGATTACAGCATCCAACAACTCCTGCGACGCCTTTAATTCGCCCATTAATAATATTTTCATTAAGTGGCACGTAAGAACCCCTGAATTTACCCCCCAGCATATAAACAATTGCTTCATGACTAAAACCTGCAACGAGATCCATTTTATCCCGGGGTATATCCACCTTCCCCCTGTTAGGAAAATTCATTACCGCATCCCGAATAATCTCCCTGGCAACCGCAAGGGCTTTTTCTTCCGAAAAATCAAAATGTTTAGCGCCTTCAATCTTTGCTTTTGAAGAAGTAGTCACAAGATTTGTATGATAATTGCTACTTATTTCCTGTAAAGAAGGCATTATACACTGTACATCCACAACCATACTTTCTACTGCACCTGTACAAACAGCCAGCTCCTGCTGTAAAATATTACCTGCAACAGGAAGTCCGTGTCTCAGAAGTATTTCATTTGCAGTACAACAAATGCCGGAGAGGTTGATTCCGGAAGCGCCTTTGGACCTGGCCAGTTCCAGAAGTTCTTTGTCCTGCGATGCTAAAACCAGCATTTCAGCGAGTACCGGTTCATGTCCGTGTATAATAACATTCACATCAGTTTCTGACAGAACACCCAGATTTACCTGGCCCCGGACAGGAGACGGTGTACCAAACAGTATATCCTGTAACTCGGTTGCAATCATGGAGCCGCCCCATCCATCAGCAAGCGCCGTCCTTGCTCCCTGCATCATTATATTCCGGTGGTCCTGGTCCACTCCCATATGTGTACGGTGCATCATTTCCACAATTTCACGATCGACTCCTCTTGGAACAACATTTAAGCTCTTCCATAAATTCTGCCTTTCCGGGGGGGCCAGCGAAATAAAACTTATTTCACCCTCCTGCCTGCCAAAATTTTCCAGGGCTGACCGTGCAACCTCTGTTGCCACTTCATTTTTTGTCTTGCCCTCAATAGATATACCTAAAAACAAAGCAATTTTATTCAGTTTATTAACATCTTTTATAGAGTACCCTGATTCAGGATTTTTTGCGGCGACAAGTAATGCATTAGCAACATCGCGTCCGTGATCAGAGTGCGCGGCCGCTCCGGCAGCTATCATTCGTCCGAAATTACGTGATACGATAGTCTCTGCACTTGCCCCGCATACACCTTTCTGAGGGCCCGTACCGAAAGGATCAATACGGCAGGGACCAAGAAAACAATTCCGGCAGCAAATACCCAACTCTCCGAAACCGCAATTAGGTTGCTGTTGCTCCAACCTGTCCCATGTAGTTTCAATACCTTTATCTTTGATACTTTCAAGCATATATTCTACTGATCTGTCTATACTTTTTCTGGCCATATACAATATATTAAGTTGTAGTTAAATATATTAACTGATATATATCTAAAAATTTAATCATCTAATTCTTTATAATGGATTACTTTATGCATCATAATACTTTTTTAATTCTGATCTGCCCATATATTTTAACAAAGTTCCATAATTAAAGAAATCACTCAGCAACTCATCTTTAAAAGATGAAATATCTGACTGGTTCTGAAGCAATGACAAAAGGAGCCCGGCATTGCCTATTTTCCCGACAAGTATAATCCCTTTAATACGGTTATCCTTAATGACAATTTTTTTATAAATGTTTTGATCAGGCTTCATGTCAACCAGTATTTTGTATTCAGATTCATCCTTTGGCGAATTTATTCCGTAAGAAATGAGTGAAGTTTTAAAAAAGTTGAGGGAGTTCATACCTAAAGAACCGTTATATGCTTTTGGCCGTCCGGTCATATTGTAACCTGCAATGAAGCCTTGCTGTACCGCACAGGTCCATAAAGCATTTATTGTGTGCTGTTCTGTTACTATATCGTAAGTTTCAGCAACATCCCCGGCGGCAAATATATTTTTATAATTTGTCCGCATATTTTCATCAGTAATTATACCCCACTGTTTTTTAATATCTGTACTGGCAATTAATCCGGTATTAGCTGTAACACCTTTAGCCACAACCAATAACTCACAATTAATAATCTGTCCCTGATCAGTTTTTACAGCTGTAATCCTTTTGTTCTTTGAGACTATTTCCGTAATATCCGTTTGTGTCAGGACTTCAATATTATTTGCTTCCAATGCCTTTTGGATAATCCGGGCTGCCTGAAAATCTATCATTTGTGATAATACCCTGTTTGAACGTATTATAACAGATACTTTCAATCCACACATACTTAAAGCCTCAGCAATTCTCATCCCTATAAGTCCTCCTCCGACAATAGCTGCATTCTTCACATTGGATAAATAGCTCTTAATTGCCAGGGCATTTTCAATTGTTCTTAACTGAAAGATCCCATTTATATCTTTTTTTATATTATCAGGAATTTTTGGTGAACTTCCGGTGGATATAAGCAATTTTTCGTAATCATAGGTTTCCCGGTTTTCGCATATAATTCGTTGATTTTTAGGATCTACTTCCGCAACCCGAATGCCGGCATGCAAATCCACATTCATTTCTTTATGAAAACCGGCGTGCCTGTAAAGAATAGTCCTGTCGTCAACCTTCCCTGAGATATGATAGGATGCAAGACATCTCGAATAAAGGGGATAAGTTTCATCAGAGAACTGTATTATTGAGCTTTTCTTATCATATTTTCTTATTGCCTCTATAGCTGCTGTACTTGCTGCGCTATTACCTATTATTAATATTTTCATAAGCTCATTATTCCAAATGTCCTGTCATAATTTCCTCCTTCTCACAATAAATAAGTGCTTTTGTCGGGCATGCCCTGACACATGGTGGTATTTCTTCACCGGGACATAAATCACACTTTGTCGCTTTGCTGCTCCCTTCATATTGTACAATAACTCCGAACGGACAAACCATGATACATGACCAGCAACCGACGCATCTTTCCCGATCGATCATAATTCTTCCCGATTCCTTATCCATATAAATACCGCCGGTTATGCATGCCTCAAGACAACGTGGATCTTTGCACTGCCTGCATTGTATGGCTATCGAACGTTTATTATAGATTTCTCCTGACTCATCAATGTACTCAACCTTTATCAATTGTTTAGGCAAGGGATCTTCATTTATCGCAGTCGATAATTTTTTTGATTTGGAATGGGCAATTGCACATGCAATCTCACATGAATGACAGGAAAGACACTTATTTATCTGGCAATAAATCTTTTTCACAATAAATTCATTTTAATTAAGAGACTATCAATATTTTATCAGGCCACATCAGGCATCGGAATAATATCCTGAAAACTAGAAAGGCTTTTGTTTTACAATACTACTTACATTTTTTAAATAATTAAACACCTTGGATGACAATTCACCTGAAATAGAACCTGTCCCACAACTTGGTGTCAGCAAGCATTTCTGCCACAGCAAATTTCTGTCAATTCCTTTGCTAACCAGTTTATCGATAAGCCGGGATAGTTTTTTAATAAGTGACTCCGGGGTTTCCTGGTTTATTTTACCGGATGTTGGTACTATACCCCATGCCAAAACACCGCCACTTTCAAGAAATGATTTTATTTTTTCATGATAATATGTAATTGTTTCACCATATTCATAAGCGTCAAAGCTGATAATATCCGCACCGGCATCGATTAATATGGGCCACTCCGTATTTCCGCAACAATGGGTTCCCGCAATGGCATTCTCTTCATGAATTGCCTCGTATACCTCTTCCAGACTTTCTATAACTTCATTTCTTTTTACACTTACATAAGTAGAAGAGCCAAATGCAGATAGTATAGGTTCATCTACAAAACAGATTTGTTTAATCCCGAATTGCCTGAATTTGTTCAGAATCCACCTTGCCTTCATAATTAAGCCCTTGACAATTACGTCTCTGAATATCTCATTATAATATATGGCCCTCTTATTTTCATCAGTCCGGCTCAGCCCAAATGTTACAGGTCCGGTTACCTGGCTTTTGAAATATTTTACATTATTCATATCTATGTTACACAGTTTCTTCTCCATCTCATAAATACCACTGCTGAATTGTGGTGATATCTTGAAATATTCAGTGTTATTCGCAACAACATTTTCATAAAACTCTCCAAGTTTTTCCGAAGGATCATCACCAATTTCAAAATGCATGCTTCTTTTTGTTTCATCCAGTTTAACACAGGGCAATCCCTCACTAAACTGTATTTCCATCTGTTCTTTATAATTAATGTTAGGTAATTGCGGCCACACAGGAATTTCAGGAATAGTATTTATTATATCATCTACAGCTTCTGCAGGATTGTGATGAGGATAACTACCTATTGCAGTTGCTCTTCCTTCCGGATTAAATTGCATAATCAATTTAAATTTTAAAAATGAATAAAATTTATCTTAAAAATAACAATTCGAAAATAAGATCTTTTGAACATATACAAAACAAAACATTAATTAATAAAGTCAGAATATTCACATATGCCTTGATCCCTGTGAACCATGAAACAATGATTTGTAGATTGACAGGAACTCCTTTTTCAGATTCTCATTTAAAAAGTCAATAAGGGGTTCCTGCAAAATATCTGAATCTCTGATAATATTATGATATGAAATAAATCCAAGAAGATCATTTTCATCAAATTTATTTCTTATCCATATCTCCTGATCTTTATTTTGTATTTTATTACCAACAATTCCAAATTTTTTTATTCCTATTTCGTTTCCATATTTCATTATTTTCCGGGCGGTATTGATACTCTGGGAGCCTGGTTCAACTATGATTATCATTTGATCAACATTGCTTGCTGTAGCACGGCCTAAATGTTCGATCCCCGCCTCCATATCAATAATTACCACTTCATCACGATGGAGTATAATCTCAGACAGCAGGCTTCTGAGCAGAACGTTTTCAGGACAGGCACATCCTTCTCCGCCTTTCCTTACAGATCCCAATACAAGTAATTTTATCCCCCGGAAGTCAATGCAAAACTTCCCGGGAATATCCTTTACTTCAGGATTTAGTTTGAAAAGCTGGCCAAATTCCTTAGGATTGGCACCTGTTCTTTCCTTTATCAATCTTCGTTGCTCGGAAATGGGAATTATGGATTCTGCCTGTCCGGATGTCAGTCCGATTGAAAAGCCAAGGTTTGTGTCCGGATCAGCATCAATAGCTATTACTTTATATCCGTCACCGGCAAAATAATGTGATATAATACCTGCTATGGTTGATTTCCCAACACCGCCTTTACCTGTTACAGCATATTTCATAATCTTTTTATTATAAATTAAGTCAGCCTTTCCCTGAAATCCTGAACCGCCCTGGTTGTGCCAAAAACTATAACATTATCGCCCAGTCTGAGATTGGTATCGCCATGAGGCACATTCATTTCTTTGCCTCTTCTTATTAACATCAGGAAACCATCGGCATGAAATGGTATTTCTTTTACCTGCAGCCCGTTAATACTTTTATTTGCTACAGGTATTTCTTCAACCGTAAAGCTTTCAAAAGTCTCAACAAGCGCCTGGTAGGTTACAGGTCTTAAAATAAGGTTTTCAATTGTTGTGGCAATTACACGGGGAGCGTCAATAATGTCAACTCCCAGCCGCAACAGTTCAAGTTCAATTTTTGAGGTTCCCGCCCTTGAAATGATCTTCTCATGTCCGAACTCCTCGCTAAGCAGGCATGATATTCTGATATTATCCTGGTCTGAACCTGTTAGAATAACGACATGGTTATTTGGTGATAATTTAACTTGTTTATACACCAGCGGGTTCAGTCCGTCACCATGAATTACATCAAGACCCTTTGACAGGATTTCAGCATATCGCTTTTTATTTTTTTCAATAATTAATGCAGCCCTGCCGTGCATTTTAAGTCTCCTCAACAGGAGAACACCTGTGCTGCTTCCCCCAACAACAATTGTCTTTCCTATATCATAGATACTCCGCGGATTTATCAGGTTATAGAGCGTCGGAGAAAAAAGACATGTAAAAACAGCCATACATATAAAACAAGCATTCACTCCGGGGGTTATAATTTTAAGGTCAAGTCCGATCTGTGCTGCAGCAATCATTACACTTAATCTCGATGTCAAAAGAATGCCCCCTGAAAACGCCTTCTTTAGTTTGACATTCTTTGACCAGAGCAAAGAGGGTATAATCTTTACAAGATAAAGTGCCGCTATTAAAAGACCCAGGAAAGGTAATAAAGATTTATCCAGCTCTTTTAAATCTGAAGCATCAAACTGGGCACCTATCATTATAAAGAATATGGGTATAAAAAATCCGTATCCCATTCCATCAAGCTTAATTATAAGAAGGGACCTTGTCTTGTACAGAAAAACAGAAAGCAGCAATCCTGCCAGAAATGCACCTAATAATATCGCTTCTTTATCGATAAACTGTGAAATCACAATAAATATCAACATCAGGAATATTGTCCCTCTTATTCTTATTTGTAAATCTGCATGTGCCAGCTGGTACGACACCTTCTTGAAAAACTTAAAATCTTTCAGCCTGAGGCCAATTCTGTAAAAAATATAGAACAGAATAAACAGGGCGATAAGCAAAAAGACCTCTGCCTTTAAGCCGTGCTTAATTATAAATGCTGAAAGTGTAAATAAAATAACACTGAAAATATCTGCTATTGCAGCAGCCAGAATTATCATCTGCCCGAATTCAGTATTTAATTCTTCCCTGTTTTTAAGTACTGTCAGTATTATGCCCACAGAAGAAGTGACCATTATCAATGAAAAATACCATATATTGCCAATATTAATAAGTTTTGACATGCCAACGGTAAACAGGAGGGAAACGGACAATGTTATAAGATATATCAGCATTCCGATAAGGAAAGGATTTTTTTGAAAACGGGAAAATGATATTTTTTTTAAGGACATTGAATATAGAATTTTATTAACATCTATCTCGAGTCCGGTAAAAAACATCAGAAAAATTAGTCCTGTCAAAGCAAGAAACTCAAGTATTCGCATACTTTCACCAGAAAAGTTACTTACTAAAGGACTTACAATTATATAGCCCAGTACCAGTTCAAGGATGGGATTGGGTATTTTTGTGAGCCTTGCCAAGGATTTTAACATTGGTATTGCCCAGGCAAGAGCAGCTACCACCAGCAAGGGGAGAAAGTCGAAATTAAATGATATATTAAGTATGGTAACTGCCCGCATAGGATTTGAGTCATATTAATAAATATAAATATATGTAAATCCTCTGATTTTGCATAGGAGATTGTAAAAGTTTGGTTCAAATCTCTAATTGATATTTTCAGGGATGCATTGATCAGGAGGTAATTCGAATTGATATTATCTTACTTCACTTTCGACTTTCTGCAGGTTTTTATCTACAAGCTCAAGTAACTCATTACTTCTTATAGGCTTAATAATATAGTCAGTGCAGCCTGCCTTAGTGAACCTTTCAATATCATCATGCATGGTATATGCAGTTTGCGCAATGACGGGCATATCGGGATACATTAATTTAATTTCCCTTGTAGCCTCATACCCGTTCATTTGCGGCATCTTAATATCCATAAGGACAAGATCAATATCCTTTTTCTCACATAGCTTAACGGCTTCCAGTCCATTTTCGGCCCAGTATATTCTTGCCCTTGTTTTGCCTAAAACAGTTTTAATATAAATAAAGTTTGCTTTTTCATCTTCAGCAATAAGTATAGATTTGTTACTCCAGTCATAGTTCTCACTGAATTTGCTGTTTTTTTCAATATTCCTGAATTTTTCAATACTGGCCCTTCCCGAAGGTATATTAAAATAAAATGTTGAGCCTCTGCCTTCGGTGGATTTAACCCAGATATTACCCCCCAGCAGTTCCACAAGCTGTTTTGATATTGACAATCCCAGTCCGGATCCGCTGCTATTCTTAGTATACGGATCCTCAGCCTGTTCAAAAAGGTCAAAAATAGAATTTATCTTATCATTGGCTATTCCGGAACCCGTATCCTTAACGAAGAATTCAGTTATACTGTCATTATTTAATTTAAATCCGAACTTTATCTTACCTTCATAAGTGAACTTAATTGCATTATTGATCAAGTTCACGAGAATCTGTCTGAGCCTCTGGGGATCGGAAAAAATACAAATATCTCTGTCTCCATGGTCGGAAGGTAGTTTTAGCTCTATGCTAAGTTTATATCTTTTACTGCTTACAATCAAATCATTATAATACAGGTACAAATCTTTTAATAGTTCCGTTAAATTGCATTTTGTAAGGTTGATCTTTAGCTGCTCAGCCTCGATCTTGGAAATATCAATTATATCATTTATCAGGTTCAACAGGCTGTTCCCATTTTCAATAATTAATCTCACGTATTCATTTTTATTCTTGCCTGATATATTGTCTTTAAGCAGCAAGTTGGAAAATCCCAGTATCGCATTCATTGGGGTCCTTATTTCATGACTCATCTCAGCCAGAAAAACAGACTTAAGCCTGTCGTTTTCTACTGCCTTTTCTTTAGTATTCTTAAGTTCCAGGAGGCTTTTTTCCAGATTCCTGTTAACACTCAAAAGCTTATGATAATCATTCTTCAAATCTTTATAAAGCGACTGCCGGTTATAGTTTTTTTTGCGGGGGTTTTCTTTTTCTGTTTCCTTATCAGCGAGAATTTTGTATGAGATAAGAATAACTAAAATTGCTAACAACAATGATACGATGACAAACATAGGCTGAAATAAATTGAAATCAAATTATGTTAAATTCACTAACCGTTAATTAAGCTTAGAATCTAAATTTGCGACCTCAATTTACCATTATTCTTTAAATATAAATATAAATGATAAATGATATTGGTTACCAGCTTTTGATGAGATAGGTCATCAATGTTCCTGTTTTTAAAAATTCAGATGTCTGTGGATGTAAGTAGAATAATCTTTTATTATTGGTTTGTAATCTGTATTCATTAAAGCGGATGATATCAGGAAGTCAGCTGTCGACCTGTTACATGCAGTTGGTATATTATAGAGAACGGTTATTCTCAGGAGAGCTTTAACATCCACGTCGTGCGGCTGGGGCTGCATTGGATCCCACAGAAAAACAAGTATATCAATTTTACCCTCTGAAATTAGAGCTCCCAGTTGCTGATCACCACCCAAAGGGCCGGATTTCAGAATATTTATCTCCAGTTCTGCTGCTTTTGATTTAGGTAATCCCTTTTTTAATACTCTTTCAACCAATCTGCCTGTTGTTCCCGTACAGGTTAATTTATGATTCAATAGTAAATCTCTGTTCCATTCAACCCATTCAATAAGGTCTTTCTTCCTGTTATCATGTGCGACCAATGCAATTCTTTTTGTTGTGTACATAATGATTAAATTTAAGTTTACCTGGTGTTTAATTAGAATTCCCGGCTGTCGGGAATATCCAGGTATTTTTGATAATACCTGTCAATCAACTCTTCTAATGAGGCTTTATCCTTTTCGAGCCTGATTTTATATGCCGCCTGGTTTTCTGACTTTTCCCTGGGCAAAAATAATCCGGCTGCTTCAATTTCCTTGTCAAGATCTTCCGAAAAATAGAAGTCGACGAATATTCTTTTATTAAGCTTCCACAATATTACGGTTTTATCACTTGAGGCACTGGCAAAATACGTGGCATCCGGACTGAATCTTACGGAGTTTACAGGTCCTTTATGATCAATAAAGGAATATATTTTATTCCCTGTAAATGTCTCCCAGAGTATAATTGTATTATCTAAAGAACAGCTTATCAAATATTTTCCGTCCGGACTAAAATCTATATCCATGACACTCTTATCATGGCCGACATAGGTTTTTACAACATCACCTTTTTCAAAGTCCCATAACCTGATAGTATTATCCCCTGACGCACTTGCTATATATTTTCCTCCCGGATGAAACTTCACCGAATAAATATTGTCGGTATGTCTATCAAGTTTTTTAAGTTCTTTGCCTGTGGCTGCATTCCATATTCTTACGGATTTATCGAGGGACCCGCTTACGATGTATTTACCATCGGGACTAATAGCAACGGGTAGTGTACTCTTCTCGTGCCCTTCCAGGATAAAAACCGTTTCTCCCGAAGTATAATCCCATACTCTGATATTCCTGGCATAGGAACCACTGACAATTTTATTTGTTTCGGCATTAAAATCAAAAGACCATATATGCGTAGTATTACCGGTGTATGTTCTTAAAAGGTCACCGTTAAAATTCATTAACTTGATATCCGGTCCGCATGCTGCCAGTATCTCATCATCCTGTGCAAATTTAAGTGCCCTAATGGGAAAATAATTGTCTTCAAGAGAAAATGCCAGCTCACCTGAATTAACGTCCCATATGTATATTGTCTTATCTTCTCCTGCAGTGGCCAGATATTTTTCATCATTGCTGAATGCCAGGGCATATACAGGCTGGCTATGCTTCTTAAACACATAAACTATGTTTTCATCCTGCTGTGCAGATACAGTGAAACAACAGCATGCCGACATGATATATAGCAAATTTGCTTTTGGTTTCATCTGATAAAGGATAAATAATTTTTATAACTAGCTTTTTAAAACCGCACCACGAAATCTTCAGATAATAATCAGTTTATCTTTGCTGCAATCTTATACCGTAATCCATTAGCACCATCTAATAAAGCCTTAACAGAGCCAACCAGTATTTTTGCTTCCACAAGCACAGGGATTCTGTTTTTATCATCAGTAACCCAGACATAAAGATCTTCTCCTCCTTTAAATATTGTTCCTTCAACAAGCAGTGCCGAAAATTTTATACATTTATACTTATCCCCTTCCCTTGTTTCTATTACTTCTTTACCAAGATAGCGCACATAAAGGTTAAATAGTTCATTATCAATAATTACTGATACAGGAATAGTGTCATTGACTTTGAGACCGGAAAAGTCCAGGTTTCTGCAATAATAGGTAAGGCTTAAAACATCAAAAGTGCAATCAGGCAAGGGCAGTGTATCAAGTAAAAAAGGCTTATTTGAATTCTCGGTGAATGAGAATATAATTTTGTTCCTATGGTCAAAAATATACCTGTTATGCACCGCATAGCCTCCTTCATAGGTGTCACGCTCAAACCATAGAGGCCGGAGGGTTTTCATATCGACATACGATTCAAATCTGTCACGTACTTTAAAAAAAAAGTCATATGCTTTAAAAGTTTTACCGTAAGCATCGAAGTAATATACATCCCTGTCCAGGAATTTTGTTTTCTTTACTTCAAATTCCACCCTGCCGGCATTTAACCATATAAAGTGCCAATTATATACGACCTGATAAGTTATCTTTTCACCTACCTGGAAAGTAAAATTCGTATCAAAGCACTGGCCTCTTACTAAAGAACTAAAGCTAAAGAATGCAACCAGCACCGTTAAGCAGCATTTAATAATATATCTGATCACTTAACCATTAAATTAATCAGGTCAATAGTTCCTTATATATCTCATAGTTCTCATCATCAAAGCAAACAAATATAACCTTCTCAATTTCTATACTGTTCTTAATGAAGTCTCTTACCTCTTTAACAGCAACTCTGGCAGCAATTTTTTTGGGATATCTGTATACACCTGTGCTTATGTTAGGAAAGGCAATGGTTTTCAATTTTGTGTTTTCCGCAATCCATAAACTATTATAATAACAACATGCCAGCTGTTCCTCTTCATGGTTATTGCCTCCGCTCCATACGGGTCCGACTGTATGAATAACAAATTTTGCCAGCAAATTATATCCACTTGTTATTTTCGCTTCCCCTGTTAAACATCCGTTTAATTTCTTACATTCTTTCAGTAATCCGGGACCCGCCGCTTTATGAATTGCTCCGTCAACTCCTCCTCCTCCAAGCAGCGAATTATTTGCTGCATTAACAATTACATCAACTTTGAGCTTTGTTATATCTCCTTTAATTAATTCAATTATTACCATTGATGACTTATTTTTAATACTATCGAATTTCAGCATTAAGTTCTTTAATAAAGACGTTTGCCAGTCCGTTCATTATTTTATCAATCTGCTGATCTGTCAGCGTCTTTCTCTCATCCTGCAGTATAAAACTTATTGCATAGGACTTCTTGCTTTTATCTATTTTATCTCCTGTATAAACATCAAACAGATTTATTCTCTTAAGAAAATACTTTTCAGTTTTAAAAGCCAGTTCTCTAATTTGTTCAAATGTAACTTTCCTGTTCAAAAGTAATGCTAAGTCCCTTCTAACTTCGGGATATTTTGGCAATTCTTTATATTCAATATCATGAGTCCCCAGATTTTTAATAACATTGTCCCAGAAAATATCACAATAAAAAACATTCTCTTTAATATCAAAATCTTCTGTTAATGCACTGTTGACAATTCCAAATTCGGCCAGTATATCATTATTCTGCTTGTAACTCAATCCATCCGGAAAAATATCTGATTTCTTAACGGGATTATCAATATCAAACTCATTAATATTAAATCCAAGCCTGGTGAGTATATTCTCCACATATGATTTTAACTGAAAGTAAGAGCTTTTCTCCCCTTTGCTGATCCAGTTAGGTTCATATTTGTTCCCGGTAATAAAAAGTGCAACATGTTGTTCTTCTGAATAATTGTTCAGGGGATTGCTCAGGGCCTTGTTCTTATTATAGAAATAGCAATTACCTGACTCATAAAATCTTAAATCATTCATCCTGCGGTTAGCATTATATGCAACGGCTTCCAGTCCCCCAAAAAGCAAAGTCTGTCTTAACACGTTCAAATCATTACTTAACGGGTTATAGAGCCTGACCAGGGCTTCTGATTTGTAAGAATTAAGTTTCTCATAGTATACTGATTTTGTCAGCGAATTTGACATAATCTCGTAAAACCCGTTGCTGCTAAGAAAATCAGAAACTATATCAAGTATTCTCTCCCTGGCAGGTTTTGTGGTATATGATATATTGGAATTCAGGTTTTCAGAAAATTCAATATTATTATATCCATATATCCTTAATATATCTTCAATGACATCAGCTTCACGTGTCACATCAACCCTGTAAGGCGGAACGCTTACTGTTATCTGGTCCTGATGTTCATCGATAATATCAATTTCCAATGAAGTAAGTATTTTTCTGATCTTGTTTCTTTCTATATGTTTACCTGTCAATCTGTCAATATTTTTATGGTCCAGTACCACTTTGAAAGGTTTTATAGGCTCGGGATATATATCAATAACTTCCGAGGAGACTGATCCCCCGGCCAGATCTTTCATTAACAAAGCTGCACGCTTAAGTGCTATAATTGTCATATCAGGATCTACTCCCCTTTCAAAATG
>CAZOLY010000027.1:0-27259 GCA_964580815.1 uncultured Bacteroidales bacterium | reverse complement strand
AAGCAAGCTTTCACAAAATCGCCCTGCGAGGCGGAACTGCGTTTACGCTCTCATTTGGCAGCAATAATTAAAATATGAAACAGACAGTATTTATACTTGCAGTTTTGACACTTCCACTGACAGGAATGTCAAACAAAGTCTCTCTAAAAATCAACAACATTCAGAACCATGTTGACCAATTACAAAACATGGTTGATGAGGTTATAAGATATTCATTAACAACTAGAAAAGATGGAAATATCAAAGTTCAGATGTTTTATTCAGATAATAAACGTTCTTGGAATTTTGACTTTTTTTAATTAGTAACTATAACTGATTTATATTGTATTATTATAATATTTTTTTGTAATTAATAATTTTATCTAAAACATATTTTATAATATTGCGTTGTAATATGTAGAATTTATCGAAGTAAATACTATGGGAGATTTAAGAGCAAGAGGCAAGTATCAAAATAAGCAAGGTTATGTTGAAGTTGATATACCTTTAATTTCATTTAAAGAGGATGATACTATTATTATATATTCTCCTGCCTTGGATTTAAGTGGTTATGGTGAGAATGAAGAAGAAGCCAGAAATTCATTTGGTATTGCATTGGAAGAATTCATAAAATATACTTTAAATAAAAAGACTTTAAAATCTGAATTGGAAAAATTAGGCTGGAAACTTATTAATAAGAAGTCACATAAGACTTATGTGCCTCCTTATTTAAATCATTTATTGAGCAGTAAAGAATATTTAAGTAATATCGTTAATGAGAAGGATTTTAAATCTTATCGCCAAAAAATTCAAATGCCAGCCTATGCTTAATTTATGGCTAGTTTAAAAAATATTCCTACATTAAAATACAAAAGATTTTTAGCCCATATAAATTGTAAATGTAACCGGAAAAAAGGCGGCCATGAACATTGGTCTCGAAAAGATTTAACAAGGCCATTAACTATTCAGGCTTCTAAGAAAACTATTCCTGAGTTTATTATATTACAGCATTTAAGGCATTTAGATATGTCCCGGGAAGAATTTATAACAATTATGGAGGATTTATAAATCATATTACCCATTTTATTACCCCTAATTTAAACTATACTGATATACAACCCATTAGATTCTATAAACCGATTCCAGGGGGTAGTACCCTTTTAATTTACTATAACAAATATTATTTTTAACTCATATGTTCAATTATGTTTTATAATCGTAAATTCGTGGCATTTCAGATTGAACAATGAAATTAAAATTAATAATCGCCGTACTGCTGATTTTTATTGCTGAAGCTGGTCTTTATTGTCAGAACTTCAGTATTTCAGGAACAGTGATTGACAGTATTTCAAAAGAACCACTTGCTTTTGTCAACATCGTATATACCGGTAATGGCACGGGCACAGTATCTTCTATTGACGGGAGGTTCGAAATACTGACCTCTCGAAAACCCGAATTTTTAAGATGCAGTTATGTTGGTTATTATTCAAAGATCCTAAAAATCGGATCATTTAATGATTTAAATAAGCTGGTAATAGAGCTAAGACCAAAGGCATATGATATTGATGAAGTGCAGGTCTTCCCGGGTATAAATCCGGCTAACCGGATAATCGGACTGGCGTCGGAAAACAGGATAGCGAACAATCCCGAAAAAATAAATTCATTTTCATATATAGCCTATGACAAGATAATTTTTACCTTACAGGATGACAGCCTGGCGAAATTTAAAAAGCCAGTAAAGAGGGCCTCAGGGAAACACGGGGCAGGGTATTTGTCTGAAGAAGATCTATCTGGCAGTAAAGCTGAGGATTTTCCTGACAGCCATTACCTGCTGATTATGGAATATATAAGCAGCCGCAAGCATAAATATCCTGACAAGGAAAAAACTGAGATTATTGCTTCAAGGGTTTCGGGCTTCAAGAAGCCTTCCCTGGTAATAATGGCCAGGCAATTCCAGTCATTCTCATTCTATGATAATCTTATCACTGTATCGGGTAAGAAGTATGTCAATCCGATTAGCGCCAGCAGTAAGGGCAAGTACTTTTTCCTTCTTGAAGACACATTATTTACCGAAAGAAATGATACTGTATTTATAATATCGTTCAGGCCCAGGGAGGGAAGGAATTTCAGTGGATTGAAGGGGGTACTGTATATAAATTCGTATAAATATGCAATTCAGAATGTAATTGCAGAAGCCTTTGGCAGTGAAGAAGAACTTGTTTCTGTGAAGATACAGCAAAAGTACGAGCTGGTGGACGGACAAACATGGTTTCCCGTACAGTTAAACACAAATCTTATATTTAATAACATAAAAACTGGAACAGGGGAAGGAACAAAAAAAGTAGCAGGCATTGGCAAATCATACCTGCTGAACATAAAACTGAATCCTGATTTGGATAATGAGGATTTTAGCAGCACTTATGTTGATGTGAGGGACGATGCCAGTGAGAAGGACGAGAAATTCTGGAATGATTACCGTGCAGAATCGTTAACTGAAAAGGATAAAGAAACATACCGGCTGGTTGACAGTATAGGTGAGGTAAAACGATTTGATCAGGCCTCCGGTATGATAGAAACGCAATTTACAGGATATATTCGTGGCAGGTATTTCAATATTGATGCGAGCTCAATAGTTGATTATAATAATTATGAAGGGTGGCGTTTAGGCATTGGCGGGGTAACAAATGACAGGTTGTCGCGGCTGCTCGGTGTGGGCGGTCATGTAGCTTATGGGTTCAGGGACAGGGAGTTAAAGTACGGCTTCAATGTTAAGTTTAATTTTTCAAGGGACAGGGAGATTTTTGTTTCATTTCTTTACAGGGATGATCTTGCCGAGGCAGGGGGATACAGCTTCCTGGAAAGCAATAACATTCTATCCTCTGAATACCTGAGGAAATTTATGGTTGAGAATATGGATAAGGTTGAGGAAAGGGAAGTGTCGTTTGGCTTCAGGTCATTTAAATACTTAAAAACGGCATTAATCCTGAACAATGCGATAATTGCTTCCACAAACGGGTATATGTTCGGTATTTCCGATGATAATCCGGCCATATTATTGAACCGGTTTACATATACGGAGATTGGAGCCAGGTTCAGGTATTCATTTAAGGAAGGCTTTATGAAAACACCATATGGAAATAAATTCTCCCTTGGCACCGGTTATCCTGTTTTAAATTTAAATATAACCGAAGGAGTAACATTGCTGGATGGCGATTTCAGCTATACAAAAATTGAGGGTAAGGTTTCAAAGTCTTTTACAACCCGGCTATTTGGGGTATCAAAGATTCAGCTTACAGCAGGCAGGGTTTTTGGTGAAATACCTTATTCAAAATTATATAACGGTCATGGCAGCTATAAAGGATTTACGCTTGAGGCGAAAAATTCATTTGCCACAATGAGACTTAATGAATTTCTTTCCGACCGGTTTGTGTCGCTATATTTAAACCAGGATTTTGGCAGTCTCCTGCTCAAAACAAGGTGGTTTAGTCCGGATATATCACTGGTAACAAATATTGGATTTGGAGGGTTAAGCAAGCCTGAGAAGCACAATAATATAGAGTTTGAAACCCTGGAAAAGGGTTATTATGAAAGCGGGGTACTTATAAATAATATTTTAAAACCGGGCTTTATAGGATACGGATTTGGTATTTTTTTCAGGTACGGGCCGTATGCATTTAGCAAAACAAGTGATAATTTTGCATATAAGTTAACGCTGCGTTTTAATCTTTAAAAACGGTACATTTTTACTGCTTATGTCACATAAATCGGGATTTGTAAATATTCTTGGGAGTCCGAATGTCGGAAAATCAACCCTTATGAATGAACTTGTAGGGGAGAAGCTGGCAATTATTACCTCGAAGGCCCAGACTACCAGACACAGGATAATGGGAATAGTCAGCGGTGATAATTTTCAGATAGTATTTTCAGATACTCCCGGCATCCTGGAGCCAAGGTACAAGTTGCATGAGTTAATGATGAAATCAGTGTCATCGGCTACTGTTGATGCTGATCTTGTTATTTATGTTACGGATGTTGCGGAGAAAGCAGGTGAAAATAAGGACTTACTGAACAGATTCAGGAATAAAAATATACCTGTTCTTCTCATTATAAATAAAATTGATCTGCTTACCCAGGAGGCAGTAAACCAGCTGGCAGCGGAATGGGAAAAAATATTGCCCGAAGCTGAAATTATACCCGCATCAGCATTATTAAAATTCAACATTAATAAAATTTTTGACACAATATTGGAATTGCTGCCTGAAGGTCCTCCCTATTATCCTAAGGATACATTGACCGACAGGCCTGAGAGATTTTTTGTATCGGAAATAATCAGGGAAAAACTAATACTCAATTATCACCAGGAAATTCCCTATTCTGTCCAGGTCGAAATAGAATCTTTTAAAGAAAGCGATAAGCTGGTGAAAATAAGGGCCATAATATATGTATTGCGTGACAGTCAGAAAGGAATAATTATTGGACACAGGGGGGAGGCATTAAAAAAGGTGGGTATGGAGGCACGCCTGGATATTGAAAAATTCATGGCTAAAAAAGTATATCTGGAATTATTTGTAAAAGTAAGTAAGGACTGGAGAAATAAGGAAAGGCAGTTAAGGGGTTTCGGATACAGGTAAAAGTTATTTTATGGCAAATATAGTGGCAATAGTAGGAAGGCCCAATGTAGGGAAATCTACTCTGTTTAACAGGCTGACGGAGAGCAGGGATGCTATTGTTGATGTAACGAGTGGCGTAACACGTGACAGGAACTACGGCAAGTCGGTCTGGAACGGGATAGAGTTTTCGGTAATTGATACGGGCGGATATGTCAGCAGCAGTACCGATATATTTGAGGAAGAGATTAGGAAACAGGTTCACCTGGCAATAGATGAAGCAGACGTAATCCTGTTTATTGTCGATGTTACGGGAGATATTACTGATTTGGATGAGGCTATTGCTGCTATGTTAAGAAAAGTTAACAAGAAAGTTTTTCTGGTTGTGAACAAAGTCGATAACCAGGAAAGGCAATATGAGGCAAATGCATTTTATTCACTGGGACTGGGAGAATTATACATGGTTTCTTCGGTCAGCGGCAGCGGCACAGGTGATTTGCTTGACGATGTGGTTGCTTCCTTTTCCGGTAAGCGTAGTGAAGAGGAAATGGAGCTGCCCAGATTTGCGATAATTGGCAGGCCAAATGTCGGGAAATCATCTCTTATTAATACTCTTATAGGGGAAGAGCGGAATATTGTCACTCCGATTTCAGGCACAACAAGAGATTCGATATATACAAGATATAAAAAATATAAGCACGATTTTTATCTTGTTGACACAGCCGGATTACGTAAAAAAGGGAAAGTATCTGAAGATGTTGAGTTCTATTCCGTGATGCGTTCAATAAGGACGGTTGAAAGCTCAGATGTATGTTTGTTAATGATAGATGCGACACGCGGCATAGAATCACAGGATGTGAATATTTTTAACCTCGTGAAGAGAAACAATAAGGGAGTGGTAATCCTTGTAAATAAATGGGATCTGGCAGAAAAAAATACTGACACTGCAAGGAACTTTACAGAAAGGATAAAAGAAAAGATCGCTCCGTTTAAGGATGTCCCTGTAATTTTCACTTCGGCAATAACCAAACAGAGGGTACATAAAGTACTTGAAACGGCAGCCGAAGTATATGAGAACAGGAAACAGCGGATACCGACATCAAAGTTAAACAAGTTGCTTCCAGAAATAGTGGAAAATTATCCGCCGCCATCAGTAAAAGGGAAGTTTGTGAAAATTAAATATGTAACACAGCTGCCGACAAAGACTCCCTCATTTGCTTTTTTTTGCAATCTACCCCAATATGTTAGAGAACCGTATAAGAGGTATTTAGAGAATAAGTTGAGGGAATATTTTAATTTTACAGGTGTACCTGTCCAGATTTTTTTCAGAAAGAAGTAACTTAGCTTTTATAAAATGATATAACGGGATTAATTATGTTAAGGAATGTTATACTTGTTACGATCAGCTGTTTTATAGCTGTTGCCTGTGAAAAAATTGAACCTGCTGATCCTGTACCGTCAATAGGATTTAAGGATTTTACGGTAGCTGACAGCTATGATACTATTGGCGATGAGCCTATAGAAGTTAAGGCCTGTGTATTGTTATTCACATTTATTGATGGTGATGGTGATATTGGTCTTTATGATGATCCCTATGATTCAATTGATCCCAAAAATGTTTTTATAATTCCCTATGAGAAGTTTGAAGGTGATTATATAAGAAACGATGAACTGGATACTTTAGCTTTCTGGATTAAGCATGACGATAAAATGGATCGTGTCGGCCAGAATAAGACCCTGAAAGGAGAGATAAAAGTAAAATTCAGTTATTATAAAGAACTTATTTCGGATTATGACACGTTAAAATTTGATTTCTACATTATTGACAGGGCAGACAATCAAAGCAATATTGAATCAACTTTTGATATCTCCTTTAATTAAGATATTACTTTCTGTCCTTTCCTTCGGGCCTGGGTAGCAATACTTTTCTAGACAGCCTGAAGTAACCGTTTTTCTGATCTATATCTATAAGTTTCACTTCGACTTCCTGTCCGGCTTTCAAAACTTCATCCACAGTATTTATTCTTCTCCATTCAATTTCAGAGATGTGGAGCAGTCCTTCTTTCCCGGGCATAAATTCGACAAAAGCTCCGAAACCCGTAATTGACTTTACCAGTCCTTTATAAATTTTTCCCACTTCGGGGAGTTCGACAATTTCTTTTATTCTTTTGACTGCAGCGTCAATTGATTTCTTGTCCACGGCATAGACATCAACGATGCCGACACGGTCAACTTCTTCTATTAATATTGTAGAATCCGTATCCTCCTGTATTTTTTGAATAATTTTACCTCCTGTGCCAATCAGGGCACCGATCATATCTTTGGGAATAGTCAACTGCACAATTCTTGGCACATGGGGTTTATAATCTTCTCTGGGTTCAGGTATAATTTCAGCCAGTTTCTCCAGGATTTTCAGCCGTCCGATTTTGGCTTGTTCAAGTGCCTCACTCAATATATCGTATGAAAGGCCCTCTACTTTTATATCCATCTGTGTTGCTGTAATACCGTCTTTTGTGCCTGTCACCTTAAAATCCATGTCACCCAGGTGATCTTCATCGCCCAGGATATCCGATAAAATTACATATTTGCCTGATTTATTTTCGGTAATGAGTCCCATAGCTATTCCTGATACGGGCTTCTTTATTTTGACCCCGGCATCCATGAGGGCAAGTGTGCCTGCACATACTGTGGCCATTGAGGAGGAACCGTTTGATTCAAGTATATCTGAGACAACACGTATAGCATAAGGATTATCTTCAGGGATCATCCTTTTCAGGGCGCGATGCGCGAGGTTACCGTGTCCTATTTCCCTTCTGCTCAAACCCCGGATTGGCCTAGCTTCCCCGGTTGAGAAAGGGGGGAAATTATAGTGCAGCACAAATTTATCAGAACCCTGAATTAATACTTCATCAATAACTTTTTCATCCAGTTTTGTTCCAAGTGTAACCGTAGCAATTGACTGGGTTTCACCCCTTGTAAATATCGAGGACCCATGTGCTGCAGGCAGGTAGTCCACTTCACCCCAGATAGGTCTTATTTCATCCATATTCCTCCCGTCAACCCTGACATTATCTTTTAATATCAACGTTCTTACTGCTTCTTTTTCAACCTCCTGGAAACATGTTTTAATAATAAATTCCCTCGCTTCATCTTCGTCGCCGTGTGCATCAATTAATTCCTTGATAAGGTTATCATATGCATTATGTCGATCGCGTTTAACAGGTGTATTTTTTGCTATTTTGTATACCTTATCATATGCCTGATCCCATACCAGTTTCCAAAGTTCTTCGTCATTCTCATCATGGGGGTATTCTCTTTTTTTCGTACTTTTTACTTCTTTAGCAAACTCCATCTGTGCTTTGCAGTGTTTTTTAATTTCTTCATGAGCGAATTTAATTGCTTCCAGCATTTCAGCTTCCGAAACCTCGTTCATCTCTCCCTCGACCATAATAATATTATCCAGTGTAGCACCAACGATAATATCAATATCTGCAGTTTTTGTCTCGGTAAAAGTCGGATTGATTTTAAGTTTTCCATCGATCTTCGCGACTCTCACTTCTGAAATGGGCCCTTTAAATGGGATATCCGATACTGTGAGGGCTGCCGAAGCTGCCAGTCCGGCCAGTGCATCAGGCATGGTTTCTTTTTCTGCCGAGAGAAGATATATGTTTACAAAGGTTTCCGAATGAAAATCATCGGGGAAAAGAGGGCGCAGCGTACGATCCACGAGCCGCGCAATTAATATTTCATAGTCGCTTGGTCTTGATTCTCTTTTAAGAAAGCCACCGGGGAACCTGCCTATAGCAGCAAATTTTTCCCTGTATTCTACCTGAAGGGGCATAAAATCATTATATTCTTTTAGTTCTTTTGCAGAAACAACCGATGCCAGAAGCATAGTGTTTCCTGTTCTTAGCATAACGGCTCCATCGGCTTGCCGGGCTACCTTTCCTGTCTCTATTGTTATAGATCTTCCATCGCCAAGGTCTATTTTCTTTTCAAATGATTTATTCATATTTTTATTTAATTTAAATGCAAATATACTAAAGTATCCTTTCTTTTATAAATGAAAAAAGGCAACTCGCGAATTGCCTTTTTATTTACGAAGATTTAATACTTTTAGAATTTCCCTGTACCTTGTGATATCTATATTCTTCAGATAATCGAGTAACCTTCTGCGTTTTCCGACAAGTTTTAATAATGCCCGCTGTGTACTGAAGTCTTTATCGTTCTTTTTAAGGTGATTTGTAAGATGTTCAATACGGTGAGTAAATAAGGCTACTTGACTCTCCGGGGACCCGGTATCGGTTTCGGATTTTCCATATTTTTTAAAAAGGTTTCTTTTCTTTTCAGTTGTTAAATACATTCTAATAACTTTAAATAGCTTAAAAATTAGAAATGCAAAAGTATTGATTTTTTTTTATAAATCAATATGTTTGGCAAAAAAGTTAATTAAGCAACAACACCCTTATATAACAGATCTTTTAGTTTTGTTATCTGGTTTTTCGTGCCCAGTACGAATATTTTATCATTTGAGGTAAGTACTATTTCGGGTATAGGATTAATAATATATGAGCGATCTTCCCTTCTTAGCCCGATAATATTGGCACCTGACTCGTTTCTTACATCCAGTTCCCTGATAGTTTTCCCATTAAAACAGGAAGCTATATTTTTACAGGATATTTCTTCAAGGGCCATATTTTCGGAGCTCTGCAACATAATAAAATCCAGGAACTCGACAATGTCAGGCTGGGTAACTAATTTTGCCATGCGTGTACCACCTATTTTATCGGGCATAATAATATTATTTGCGCCTGCTCTTCTGAGCTTGGAATCGGAATGTTCGTCAGAGGCACGGCTAATTATTGTAAGGGAGGGATTCATTTCACGCGCAGTAAGTACAACCAATAAATTATCTGCATCCACGGGCAGGGTTGTTATCAAAGCTTTGGCTTCATTAATCTGGCACATCTGGAGCACTTCATCTTTTGTGGCATCGCCATGAACATATAACAGATTCGGGTCATCAAGAATAACTTCCATGGTCTGTTCATTATTTTCAATGATTATTAACGGCGCCTGGTGTTCTAATAGTTCACGGACAACCTGTTTGCCATTTCTCCCAAATCCGCATACTATTATGTGGTCTTTTAGTCTTTTTATTTTTCTTTTCACCCTTGTATCTTTAAATATATGTCGGAATGTTCCGTCAATAACATACCGGATAAATGTTGTTACGGCATAGGCAAATATACCAAAACTGGTAATAATAAGAAAGGTTGTAAAATACATTCCTGCTACCGATAGCGGTTCAACTTCTTTGAATCCTACAGTAGCGATAGTGATTATTGTCATGTAGAAAGCCTTTGAAAAGGACCATCCTTCGATTATAATATAGCCGATAACACCCATGGAAATTGCACTTAACAGCAATGTAGCGGCGACATATGCACTTTTTATACTTTCCCTTTTCATTTATTCTGCAGTTGAAATTATTTTACTGCCGATCTGGCATTTCAGGCATTCTTTAAAACAACAATACTTGTTCTTTAGTTGTAATAATGCCTGAGAATAAAATGCACTTTCTGAAATTACTCCCAATTTAGCCCATTTTCTGATAATACTATTGTTTTCAGCGGGAATTTCTGTTAAAAAATTCAGCGCTCTTTCTTTTAAATTTATTTTACCGTTATACCTGCCATAGGCAAATAAAACAGGCACTATGGTATTAATAACGATTATTTGAAATGCATACTTTCCTATATATTTTGTTTTTTCTTCGGATTCCTTTCCGAATATGTAATGATTATTCCAATATCCGGATGTTTCTATATTAAAGTATTGTTTTAATTGTGATATTGATTCGCACCCGATAATTTTTGAAAATAATCCGGTTGAATTATAAATAAGGGCAGCAAATTGTGCTATCCTGATGGTAGGGAAATTTCTCGGGCGTAGTCTTAAAAATCTCCATATGCTATGGTTGAGAGGGTTAAGCTGGAACTTCCTATGCAGGAATTTATATTCGTTTTTTAATTTCCGGTGATAATCATCCTCATCAAAATTATCATTTAAAAGTCCGGCTTGTCCGAATAAAAGTGCTTCTATCTGGGTGAGACTATTTTTGTGCTTTAGCAGGTATTTGAGAGGCAAAGACTTGGCAAGCATTTCAAAAGGCAGGGAATTCACATTAAAACCGAAGTTTCTTGCGAGATGAATATAAAATGTTTCTTCCCAGTTATTTCTTGTTGTTTCAAGTGTAGAATAAACTGCGCGTGTTTTCGATTCAAGTCTTTCTATTGATAAAGCGTTCAACCAGCAGTTCAAAGTGAATTCATCTATTTTGCCAATCTCATTCTGGCAAGGGATCCATAGTTCACTGGAGATAAGTTTTGAATATACATTATAGACAGATCTGTTGAACCTTAGCTCAACAGTTGGAATGGGTTCCCCGTTGGTACGTTTTACCATCCGATCATTGTTCAATACGGCATGAAGAATAACATTGTCATATGATTTGTCATTTCTATGATTATGTTTTATCCAGTCAGAGGAGTTGATATGAATCTCCACATTTCCTGCCCATTTAGTATTGTCTATCCTTATTGTTGAATTAAAAAAATCAGGACCTGCATTTGTATTATGCTCACCCGGAGTAAGTATTTCAATTTTGTCGCCGGTATCTGCATAAAGATTATCTTTTTCAAATAATGAATATTTCCATATATAATGCAGAAATTCCTCAGTCATTTTCCGATAACTAATATTTGGAAATATTAAAAATATAAAAAAGCTGATCAATTATAAAGTTGTATCCGGGATTTCGGATTAAATGAAATTATTAGCTTTAAGCAGGTTAAACATCTGATGTTGAAGCTCTTTTGCTTTCAGGCCTGCTGCCTCCGCGAAAAGTTTTGAATTATCGGCGTATATTATTGATCTTGAAGAATTTACTATTAATCCCAGCATCCTGTTTTTCCCGTATTTGACTACTTCGTTCAGGTCACCTTCCTGGGCACCTATTCCGGGGACAAGTATAAAATGGTCCGGAATTATTTCTCTGATCCTGACAAGTAAGGAAGCTTGTGTGGCTCCGACCACATACATGATATTATTAATTGTACCCCAGTCTTTGGATTTACGTATTACAGTTTCAAATACTCTTTCATTATGGACGCTTTTTAGCAGCTGGAAGTCTTCTGCTCCCTGGTTTGAAGTTAGTGCAATAATAACAATCCATTTATCCTTATTTGAAAGAAAAGGTAGTACTGAATCCTTGCCCATATAAGGAGAGACAGTTACTGCATCAAAAGGGAGGTTATTAAAAAAGGCTTTTGCGTACATTTGCGAAGTGTTTTCAATATCACCTCTTTTTGCATCGGCAATCAGAAAAATTTCAGGATAGTATTTTCTGATATAGGAAACTGTCAGCTGAAGATTTGTCCAGCCTTCTGCGCCACTGCCTTCATAAAAGGCAATATTAGGTTTATATGCTATAGCAAAAGCTGCCGTTGCGTCTATTATCTGTTTATTAAATTCAAACAGGGGATTCCTGTGTTTGAGCAGGTATGAAGGTATTTTCTGCAAGTCTGTATCCAGACCTACACATAAAAAGCTTTTTTTATTTTTTATGTTCAGAAATAATTGTTCGCAGTTCATAAACTATATTTCAGCTCATAAAATTAAAATATAATTGATAATTAGCTAATTAAGTTCACTTTCTTTAAGGCGTTCTGCATTTTCAGCCATTTGCAATTTACTAATTATTTCATGAATATCACCGTTCAAAATAGAGGGTAAGTTATATAAAGTAAGGTTTATTCGGTGATCCGTGACTCTTCCCTGGGGATAATTGTATGTTCTTATTTTTGCCGAACGGTCGCCGGTTGAAACCATTGTTTTTCTTTTTGAAGAAACTTTATCAAGGTATTTCTGATATTCAATATCATAAAGTCTGGTTCTTAGCTCATTCATTGCCTTTTCAAGATTTTTAACCTGTGATTTCTGGTCCTGGCAGGTAACAACAATGCCGGTGGGCATGTGTGTCAGTCTGATTGCCGAGTACGTGGTGTTCACTGACTGTCCGCCCGGACCTGAAGAACAGAACCTGTCGATGCGCACATCCTCCTGTTTGACAACTACATCAACCTCATCTGCTTCCGGCAGTACGGCGACAGTCGCTGCCGAAGTATGGACCCTTCCCTGGGTTTCAGTCTGTGGTATACGCTGGACCCTATGGACCCCCGATTCGTATTTCAGTATTCCGTAAACCCCTTCACCTTTAACGTTCATAATAATTTCCTTAAAGCCGCCAGCTGTGCCTTCAGTAAAGTTAGATATTTCAAGCTTCCATCCCTTTTGTTCGCAAAATTTGGCATACATCCTTTGCAGATCTCCTGCAAAAATACTTGCTTCATCTCCCCCGGTGCCTGCTCTTATTTCGAGTATTGCATTTTTATTATCCTCAGGATCGGTAGGAATTAATAGTAACTTTAACTTTTCTTCAATGTCGAATACTTTATTATTAAGTTCTTCCAGTTCTGTTTTAGCCATTTCTTTAAGTTCCTCATCCTTATCCTCAGCCAGTATTTTCTTTGCGCTTTGAATATTACTCAGGATATCCCTGTATTCTTTATATGCTTTAATTACCGGTCCAAGCTCTTTATATTCTTTATTAAGCCTGATATATTGTTTCATATCAGACATTATGCCGGGAGAGCTAATTAGTCTGGCAATCTCATCATATCTTTTATTCACTCCTTCGAGCTTATCCAGGATTAAATTGTTGTTCATAACAGAAAAGTGAAATTTTAATAATGAAATGTTCCAAATTCACTTTTTATTGTTAATGCTTTAATGTCAGAACCATCGACATAGCCTATAACTTTGGCATCAACATTAAATTCTTTGGATATCGAAATGATATCATCAGCATAGGATGGAGAAATATAGATTTCAAACCTGTGTCCCATATTAAATACTTCATACATTTCATCCCAGGGGGTTCCTGACTGGTCATGGATTAATTTGAAAAGAAGAGGCAGTTCAAACAGTTTATCTTTAATAACATGAACATTATTTATATACTTGCACACCTTGGTTTGTCCTCCTCCTGAGCAGTGAATCATACCGTGGATGTATTCACGGTGCTTCTCCAGCACTTTTTTTATAACAGGGGCATAAGTGCGTGTTGGAGACAAAAGCAATTTGCCTGCATCAATGCCCAGGTTCTCAATTTTTTCCGTAAGCGAATACTTTCCTGCATATATCAAAGATTTTGGAATTAAATCATCATACGTTTCGGGATATTTTGCAGCAAGATAATTTTCAAACATGTCGTGTCTGGCAGAAGTAAGGCCATTACTGCCGATACCGCTGTTAAATTCTTTTTCATATACAGACTGTCCCGAAGATGCCAAACCGACTATAACATCTCCTTCACGTATATTATTCTCAATGATCTCAGATCTTTTCATTCTGCATGTGACTGTTGCATCGACGGTAATTGTTCTCACAAGGTCTCCTATATCAGCTGTCTCTCCCCCTGTCAGATACAGATTAATCCCCCATTTTTGAAATTCCTGAATCATTTCGTCATATCCTTTTAAAATATGGATGATAACATCTCCGGGAATTTTCATTTTATTTCTGCCTATTGTCGAAGAAAAAAGAATATTATTAATAGCGCCTACACATAACAAGTCATCAATATTCATGATAATTGAATCATGTGCAATTCCTTTCCAAACGGAATAATCACCGGTCTCCCTCCAGTACATATATGCAAGGGCTGATTTTGTGCCTGCTCCGTCAGCATGCATGACATTGCAGTACTCTTTATCTCCTGCCAGGAAATCCGGTAACACTTTGCAGAATGCGTTCGGGAAAATACCGGTATCAAGTTCTTTTATAGCATTATATACATCTTCCTTGGAAGTTGAGACGCCGCGTTTGTTATACCGTGTCATTGCAGACATAAGAAAATGCTTAATTAAAAATGGTGCTAATTTAGCAAATGTATAAATAAAATAGGGACAGCGCCCATATTTTAAAAAAAACTTTCCCGGAGTATTCGTCTCCGGGAAAGTCTTAACATAATACATATTATTAACACTATTTATTTATGAATCCGGGAGAAGCATTTATATAAGCGAGGAATTCATTTTTTGTATCCTTATCAAGGAATTTACCATGAAAACTTGCGGTAACGGTATCACTGTTTTCATCATTTATACCTCTCATAGTTACGCACATATGAGTGGCTTCGATTATGACGGCAACATTTTCCGTATTTAAAGCAGTCATTAATTCACCGGCAATTTGTTCCGTAAGTCTCTCCTGCAGCTGTGGCCTCTTTGCATAGTATTGTACTATTCTGTTTATTTTAGACAATCCGATAACTGATCCATTTGATATATAAGCTATATGTGCTTTACCTGTGACAGGCACAAAGTGATGCTCACAGTAAGAATTCACTGTAATATTCCTTTCGACAAGCATTTGATTATAATTGAAACTATTTTCAAATAACTTAATCTTTGGCTTGTTGTCAGGATTCAGTCCGCTAAATATTTCTTTGACAAACATCCTGGCTACCCTGTGAGGTGTCCCTTTCAGGCTTTCATCTGAAAGATCCAAACCCAGGATATTCATAATTTCTGCAAAGTGTTTTTCTATAAGCTCAATTTTTACTTTGTCATCCGCAGTACCCGCATTTGTTCTGATCGGGGTGTTAATAATCACCCTCAAATGATCATTATATTTATTATCAATGCCATTAACTTTTGTTTTAAGAGAACTTCCGTTTGTTTTCATAGAAAAAATATTATTTATAATCTTTAAGAGTATCCATTAATTTTTTACGTGCAAAAAATATTCTGCTTTTTACAGTTCCGATTTTAAGATTTAGCTTATCGGCAATTTCTTTGTATTTAAATCCCTTAACATGCATAAGAAAGGGGATTCTAAATTCACTGTCCAGAAGTTCGATCTTTTTCTCTATTTCCTGTGTAGAATAGGATGATTCCGGCAAATCCATACCGGATGCTTTGTTTAGGTTCATAAAATACAAATCATTTGAATGATCAAAAGTTGTATTGACTTTGGATGACTTACGGTAATTATTAATGAACGTATTTTTCATTATAGTATATGTCCATGCTTTCAGGTTTGTATTATCTGAGAATTTATCCCTGTAGGTAATAGCTTTCATGAACGTTTCCTGCAACAAGTCCTTGGCGTCGTTCGTATTTGAAGTAAGACGAAAAGCAAACCTTTCCAGGTTACCCCACAGACTTGTTAACTGGTAGTTAAATTCTATTGCTGTCATGGTTTTAGTGTTTTATTAAAAATGTTTAACAAAAATAAGCAATAATTAAACACTAAACAAATACGAATATTCAATTTGAAGCTTATTCTAAAAACATTATAAATAATATAGACAAGTATAAAATAGCATTATTAATTATATTAGTGGCTTAAATAATAATAATTCTAAATAATAAATAAATTACATTATATGCTATTATCTGTAATAATATTGTTTAATAAAATATATACAAATATATAACATAAAAAATTATTATCATAGAACATAATCTACTGGTGATAAAATATTTGAAAAGGGATAGAATGTGATCTTTTGCCACGCTAATTCTGTCAACGGCTGAACCGGCACGCTATATACTACTGTTAAAATTCAAAAACTTCAGAAATACCCGGACAGGCAGATGATATTTTTGTGATTTATATTAATATTACTTTACGAAAAACATTTTATTTTGCAGTAATAAATAAATCAGTATATGTATGAAAAGACTTTTTATTGCTATTGATATACCTTTAAATAAAGATTTTATTGAGAAAATAAACATGCTAAGGAATGAACTGGCAGGTGAACGCATAAAATGGGTAGAAGCTCACCAATATCATATTACCCTGCAATTTCTTGGCAGTGTTGAAATTTCGGGTATTAGCGCAATAAATGATAGCCTGGAGAAAGTTACCGGTAGTTTCCCGGGATTTTCGATGGAGATGAAAGAATTTGGAGTGTTTAAAAATTTCCGCGATCCGCGGGTATTATGGATAGGCTTCAGTCCCTGCAAAGAATTAACTTTGCTGAAAGATGCTATTGATGAAGAAATGCTGAAGTTTGGCTTTGAGAAATCAGATAAACAATTTTCACCTCATTTAACAATCGCGCGTATTAAATTTTTGAGAGCAAAGCAAAAACTGGAAGAACTGGCAGACAGTTTTAAAAATACAATATTTCAGGAAGTTGAGGTTAAAGAAATTATTTTATATGAAAGTATTCTAAAGCCTGCCGGACCTGAGTACCACATCATCAAAAAACATGCTTTAGCGTAATTTATATTCCCCTGCCCCTGATAATGGTTATTAAAGTGTAAATTATAATTTTAATGTCGACATACAGGGACATATTATCAATGTAAATCAGGTCGTATTTCAACCGTTTAATCATCTGTTCTACATTCTCGGCATAGCCGAATTTGACCTGGCCCCATGACGTAATGCCCGGCCTGACCTTAAGAAGGTGTATATAGTGTGGTGCTTTTTCAATTATCCGGTCCTTGAAATATTTTCTTTCAGGCCTGGGTCCCACAAGTGACATTTCTCCTTTTAAGACGTTATAAAAGTTTGGAATCTCGTCAAGCCTGTGTTTCCTCATAAAACGTCCGAATCTTGTTATCCTGTCATCATTTCTTGAAGATAACTCGGGTCCGTTTTTTTCAGCACCAACGTACATAGATCGAAATTTATATATAGTAAACGGCTTTCCGTACCTTCCAATTCTTTCATGACTGTAAAATACAGGCCCCTTTGAAGTTAGTTTAATGGCTACAATAAGGAAGATACACAGTGGAGAAAAAATAATTAATGCCAGCATAGAGATAATAATATCAAAAAAGTGTTTCAGATTCTCCTGCCATACAGGCATAAGCTGGTGAGAAACCATAATAAGAGGGGTTCCAAAGATTGTATTCATTCTGACTTTTCCAGTCAGTATATCATACATACTTGGTATGGCTTTAATAATTACGTTACTATCGATCAGACTATTAATAATGCGGCCAATCTTGTCATGTTCCGAGGGATCAATGGCTATTATTACTTCCTCAACCTTGTGCCTCTTTATTACCTGTTTCAGCTCGTCAAGAGTACCCAGGTGCGGTATATGATTTTGTAGCAAATACTTGGGTTTGTCATTTACATTTACAAATCCGATTATTTTATTTCCGCTGCTGCGGGATTGGTTCTGAATCTCCAGATATATATCTACTGCCTGCCTGTTGCTTCCTATAATTATGGTATTAAATCCTATTATTCTGTTGTGTATTTTATGAGCTGTATGAGTTGTTATAATAAGACGGGGCATGTAGGTGAGGGTAAATTGAAAAGAAAATAACGCAAGAAACGAGAGATAATAATTTGAATAAGACTGAATGGTATCATCCAGGATTAATGCAAAGAACAGGATAATAACACCAAAAAGACAAATAAGTATTGTATGCCAGAGTTCCGAAAGTCTTGATTTTCTGAACACATCCCTGTAATAACCCGCTGAATAATAAAGGGTCAGCCAGAATACCGGTATTATTAAAAGACCGAGGTAAAATTTTTCATCAAAGGAAATTGGAATCTTATAGCCGAACTTTAATGGTTCAATGTATGTCTTTCTAAATACATAAAAACAGGTCCAACTTAATAGTGCCGCCAGATAATCACTTATTAAATACTTTGCCAGTTGCAGTTTCTTTTTCATTATTATCTCCGCTATTCAAGATGCCTTTATCCAATATTCACACAAAAATATAAATTCTTATTAATACAGAGAATAAAAATTGACTTATAATCAATATTTTAGTATCAAATGAAGAAATTAGTATTTAAATGAAGTTATTGTAAGGTAGTATATTTAACGGACTTTTTCAAATATTTTGAAGGCCGTTAACAGTGATTTGAAACCATCTTCAAGATTTGACAGAGATTTTGAATTATTAATTATGGTATCCCTGAAGCTAATAAATTCATAATATAACGGATTATTAGGGGCTATTTTTGATGATTCTACCTTGATATTATATCTGTGTTTATTGCCGCAACTATCCTTTTCCGGCAAAAGGACCTGTGTTTTATTGGAATTTAAGTCAACTTTTATAATTTCATTTTTTAGTATAAATGTAGCTTTGTGATTATTTCTTAATGCCAGATTGCTGCAATTGATATTTGCAACACATCCGTTATCATATTCAACACGGGCATTTATTATATCAGGGGTGCTATCCAGGATATTTATCCCGCAAGCTTTTATAAGCTTGCTATCAGATCGTATAATAGTATGAACAATATCCAGATTATTGATAATAACAGAGAATATGGAGTTGTCTGAATGATTTGATTTTCGTGGCGCATGATGCTGAATTTCAATAAGCCTGGCCCCGGATAATCTTTCAAGAACAGAGTTAAGGGCAGCATTATACTTAGCTGACTTTTGCACCATTAGAGTTATGTTTGCTTCATTGGCCAGTTTTATTATTTTGGAGGCCTGCTCATGTGACTTCAGCAATAAAGGAGAGAGATATATATGTTTTGTTTTCTTAAGTGCTGAAATCACAATTTCATAAAGGTCAGGTTTTGTGCTAATAATATCTATTGCATCAATTGAATCCAAAATGTCCTCAAGGGATGAAAACCTGTTTAACCTGTAGTCCCGGAGTATATTAATTGCAGAAATTTTATCAGGATAATAATAACCCTTATAATCAAATTCAGGAATATTTTTTATTGTATTTATGTGCCTGTGAATCCTGTGATCATTACCTATTATCCCGATTCTAATCATTTACATAACCTTTTTACAAACATAGGACATTTAGAAATAGGCAATTATTTTTTCAAACTAACTTATCAACTATTTTTGTTGATAAGATTACATTTGCATGAGTTAAGATATTTTGGCCATGGAGGATACATACCTGCATAAAGGATTAAGAAAAAAGCTTGTTGAAGAAATAAGGAGTAAAGGTATTAAAGACCAGGCAGTACTGGATGCTATAAACAGGGTGCCGAGGCACCTTTTCATGGATAGCAGTTTTACGAAGTTTGCATATAAAGACCAGGCTTTTCCCATCGGATCGGGACAAACAATTTCGCAACCTTATACTGTCGCCTTTCAGACAGAACTTCTTAAAGTAAAACCAGGGGATAAAATTCTTGAGATTGGTACTGGCTCTGGTTATCAGGCTGCAATATTATTGGAAATGGGAGCCAGGGTATATACAGTTGAAAGGATAAAAAAACTTATGATTAAAGCTAAAACTTTACTGCCAGGGATTGGTTATAATCCGCATTTTTTTTATGGGGATGGGTATTCGGGACTTCCTACATATGCAAAATTCGATAAAATATTAATTACTGCTGCCGCCCCTAAAATTCCTGAGAACTTACTTGAACAATTAAAAATCGGTGGAAGGATGGTTCTGCCAACAGGCAGTTCATATTCGCAAGTTATGACCCTTGTTGTAAAAACCGGGGAAAATGAGTTCAGAGAAACTGAGCACGGATATTTTGTTTTCGTTCCCTTGTTGAAGGGCAAAAATTAAAATAATTATCCTATTTTTAATATTTTATTAGCTATATAAAACGAAATTAAGGAAGAATATTGATAATGATCTCTATTGAGAAATTTATATTTAATGATTTTCAGGTAAATACATTTATCCTTGCCGATGAAACCAAAGAGTGCCTGATCATTGATCCTGGTTGTTTTGCTGCTGAAGAGAAGAATGAGCTGAAGAGATACATTGATAAAAATGAATTAAAACCCCTTAAAATTGTCAATACTCATTGCCATGTTGATCATATTCTGGGGAATGCTTATATTTCAGAGAGTTTCAATATAACCGTTGCCGCACATAAAGATGATCAGCACTTATTGGATGATGCACTGGAATACGGCCAGTTTTTCGGATTCACAATTGAAAGTCCTCCCCCCATTGATGAATACATTGAAGATAACAGGATAATTAAATTTGGCAGGTCAGAGCTCAGGGTTATTCATGTTCCAGGACATTCAAGAGGCAGTGTTGCACTATATTCTGTTGATCAGAAATTTATAATAATTGGCGATGTATTGTTTAATGGGAGTATTGGCAGAACCGACCTGCCTGGTGGTAATTTTGATACTTTAATTGACAGTATTAAAACAAAAATATTGATCCTTCCCGGCGATGTCACGGTTTATCCGGGTCACGGTCCCTCTACTACGATAAAGCACGAAATTGACACTAATCCGTTTTTATAATAATTTTTTTATTTATTATAAAAAGATTATTAATTTGAGAGCACCAAATTTGGTATTCTATTAACATAAACTAGTATGGCAACAGACAGATTTATTTCACGACATGCCGGACCCCGTGATCACGAGATAAAAGAGATGCTCAGCAAGATCGGTGTCGGTTCCCTGGATGAATTAATTGACAAAACAATTCCCGAATCCATAAGACTTGATAAACCTTTGGATATTCCTGATGAGATGAGTGAGTATGAATATTCCAAACATATAAGGAAAATTGCATCAAAGAACAAGGTTTTCAGATCATATATAGGATTGGGCTATTACGGGTCCATTCTTCCTGCTGTAATAAAGAGAAATATACTTGAAAATCCCGGCTGGTATACGTCCTATACTCCATACCAGGCTGAGATTTCACAGGGCAGGCTCGAAGCATTATTAATATTCCAGACTGTTGTGATGGATCTTACAGCGATGGAAATAACAAATGCTTCACTGCTGGATGAGGCTACTGCTGCTGCTGAAGCAATGATTATGACTTTTAATATGCGCTCAAGGGAGTCAGTAAGCCGGGGGGCCAACAAATTTTTTGCTGATGAAAATGTTTTCCCCCAAACTCTGGATGTTCTTAAGACACGTTCAAAGCCTTTGGGAATAAACCTGATAACAGGCCAGTATGATAAAGTAAAATGGGATGACAAAATATTTGGTGCATTTATCCAGTATCCGGCCGGTGACGGTGAAATAAGAAATTATTCACAATTTATTGATGAGGCACACAATAATGAAGCACTTGTAACGGTTGGTGCTGATCTTATGAGCCTTGTCCTCCTGACACCTCCCGGAGAATGGGGCGCTGACGTTGTTATAGGATCAACTCAAAGATTTGGCATACCCATGGGTTATGGAGGACCACATGCAGCTTATTTTGCTACACGGGATGAGTTTAAAAGGTATATGCCGGGCCGTATTATTGGTGTCACTCATGACAAGGAAGGCAAAAGGGCATTAAGAATGGCCCTTCAAACAAGAGAACAGCATATAAAAAGGGAAAGAGCCACTTCAAACATTTGTACATCACAGGCATTATTAGCCATAATGGCTGGTATGTATTCGGTATATCACGGTCCGGAAGGATTAAAACAAATTGCATGGCGCATACACCAGGTAGCAGGCATATTGTCCGGCAAGTTGATTGAACTTGGCTATAACGAGGGTAGTGAATGTTTCTTTGATACTTTAAAAATTATTTTACCAAAGAACCTTACAAGAAAAGATATAGAGATCCCTGCTCTCGAGAAGAAGATGAACTTCAGGTATATTGATGAAAAAACGATTGGTATAAGCATTGATGAAACTACAACCGTTAGTGATTTAAATGATATTATTGAAGTTTTCTCATATGCTGTGAAAATACCCGTGAAGAAAATCAGTGAACTTAGTGATAAGACTTATTTTAATAATGAGTTTTTAAGAAAAAGTGATTTCCTTGTCGCGGATGTTTTTAACAATTATCATTCCGAGACGGAGATTATGCGGTTTATTAAGAAGCTGGAGAGAAAAGATTTTTCATTGACTCATTCTATGATCTCGCTGGGTTCCTGCACAATGAAGCTAAATGCGGCTGTTGAGCTACTTCCTTTAAGCTGGCAGGAATTCGGCGATATTCACCCCTTTGTTCCTATTGAGCAGACTGAAGGATATCAGCAGTTATTTTATGAACTGGGAAAGTTTCTCAAGATTATTACGGGATATTCGGCAATATCTTTTCAGCCCAACTCGGGAGCTGCAGGTGAGTATGCCGGACTAATGGTAATAAAAAAATACCATGAAACCAGGGGAGAACGTCACAGGGATGTTGTACTTATTCCATCATCTGCCCATGGTACAAATCCGGCCAGCGGTGTTATGGCCGGACTTAAAGTTGTGATAATCAAGTGCGATGAAAATGGTAATATTGATATAAATGATTTAAAAGCAAAGGCTGAGTACAATAAGGAATATCTTGCTGCCTTTATGGTTACTTATCCGTCGACACACGGGGTTTTTGAAGCCAATATCAGGGATATGGTCGATATTGTACATAATAATGGTGGACTGGTATATCTGGACGGGGCAAACATGAATGCACTGGTCGGACTTACCAGTCCGGCCCTTATAGGAGCCGACGTTTGTCATATTAATCTGCATAAAACTTTTGGAATACCTCATGGCGGGGGAGGTCCGGGAATGGGCCCCATAGCAGTGGCAGATAACCTGGTTGAATTTCTGCCAACTCATCCTGTTATCGAAACAGGCGGTATAAATGGAATCACAGCAGTGGCAGCTGCACCATGGGGAAGTGCCAGTATATTAACAATTTCTCATGGCTATTGCTGCCTGCTGGGAAAATATGGCCTGACACATGCATCAAAGATTGCAATCTTAAACGCAAATTATCTGGCTTCATTGCTTAATGATTATTATATGGTGCTGTACAAGGGGGAAAATGGTTTTGTAGCACATGAGATGATCCTTGATTGCAGAGAATTTAAACAAACTGCTAATATTACTGAAACTGACATTGCCAAAAGACTGATGGATTACGGTTTTCATTCTCCTACTTTATCTTTTCCGGTTCACGGAACACTAATGGTTGAACCTACTGAAAGTGAGTCATTACAGGAATTAAACCGATTTGTTGAAGCTTTGATATCAATATTCAATGAAATTAAAGCGATTAAGAAAAATAAAAACACTGAAGATAATGTTATAAAAAATGCTCCCCATACTGTTAATGCTGTTACTTCCAATGAGTGGCCCTATAATTATACCAGGCAGAAAGCAGCCTTTCCATTGGCATGGATAAAGGATAATAAATTATGGCCATCCGTTGCCCGCATTGATGAAGCATATGGAGACAGAAACCTCATATGCTCTTGCGCTCCCTTTGCTGATGATTAGTTAAATGTTTTCATTAATTTTGTTAAAAATAACTTACAGCGGGGTTACTTTTATATAAAAACGGGAATTAAACATTGGTTAATAATAATAACTATACAGAAAAAGAGCTTGTCCGCGGTATCATTAAGGAGAATAATGATGTTATCCTGTATATTTATAAGAACAGCTTCAGGACTGTCAGACATTTGATAACAAGAAACAGTGGCAGCGAAGAAGATGCCCGGGATATTTTCCAGGACTCGCTGATAATATTATATAAAAAGCTTAAAGCAGAAAGTCTGAAACTTAATTGCTCTGTAAATACATTTATTTATTCCATTGCCAGGTTATTGTGGCTTAAGGAGCTAAAAACCAGAGGAAAGGAAGGTAAAAGTATTGATGATTATGATAACTGTGTGGATGAGGAAAATAATATTATAAGAATGTATGAGCAGAATGAAAGATTAATATTCTACAGAAGAATATTTGATCAGTTAAGCGAAGATTGCAGGAGAATTTTAAAGATGGTCATGAATAGCTTTACAATAGCTGAGATTACCAGTATTATGGGATATAGTTCAGAACAGCATACAAAAAACAGGAGGTATCGCTGTAAAAAGGCCCTGGTTAACAGAATTATTCAAAATCCGGAATATTATGAACTTAAGAATGAAGTCCACAATATTGATAGAGAAATACCTCGATGGTACGCTAAAAGGTGAAAAGTTAAAAGACTTTATTCATCAATTGCAAAGGGACAGGGAGCTACAGGAGCTTGTTGCTCTTCACCGGGAAGTTAATGATAGCATCAGTGAAGAAGATATTAGCAGATTCAAAAACAAATTGAATAATGCATACTTGATGTTCAGAAGATCAGAAGGCAGTCGGGAGAAGGTAACAATGCACGATATAAGGTCCCCGGGTAAAAAGCATACTGTGCCGAAGCGGATGGTGCTTGTTGCTGCAGGAATAACAATTATTGTTATTACCGGGGTCCTTTTTTATAAACTGGGGGACAGGGAATATTCGGGTGAGAAACTGTATAGTATGTATTACGAGCCATATAAATCCGATATTATTATCAGATCAGAGGCTGACAAAGTTGATGATCTGGGGGAAGCTATATTATTATATGACCGGGGCAGCTATAACGCAGCATATGATAATCTGCTGAATATGGTTGGCGTAAATAGTGAAAACTATATGGCACGGTTTTATCTGGGGCTGACCTGCATGGAGCAAAATAAATTTGATGAGGCTATAATTCAGTTTGAGAGTATTCTTAAAAATTGCAGGAGTCCCCTGATTTACCATTCGCAATGGTATCTGGCATTATGTTACCTTAAAAACAACAATACAAGGGAGGCCAAAGATCTTTTGGAAACAATAATATCAGGAGATACATATTACAGGAAAAAAGCTGAAAATTTACTGAAGAAACTTGGTTAGTTTTTACCTGCCCGCCGGTCTTCTTTTTATCACTATATATACAAGTAAAGCCAGTAAAATTAAGGCTGCTGCAAAAACCCACCAGCCTATACCCTTTTTTGGTGGAAGCGGACTGGTGTTGCCAAATACTATGTAGCCCGCCCAATAGTATGGATGAGTCTTAAGCGGATCCGCACTTTCCAGGTAATCGATCTTTGCCAGCTGCATAGCCTTGTCTTTAGTATTTCCGTGTGAAAGGTGAGTATAGAATTTTTTCATCAGCTCGAGGCTGGCCCTGTCAGCAACTGACCACTGTGTTAATAACAAACCCGAGCATCCCGAAAATACAAATCCCCTGGCAAGGCTTAGCAGTCCCTCCCCCTTCTGTATTTTTCCGTATCCGGTATTGCAACCGCTGAGGACAACAAGGTTTGCATTCAGTTTAGTGCCAAAAAGCTCAAATGTATGTAGTAATCCATCTTCGGTGCTTTTTTCGTGCGGGGTAAAGACCATTTTTGAATACATCGGGTCTTTGTCATCAATTACAGTATGCATTGCCAGGTGGATAATATTATAGTCACCGGCATACTTTTTAAAATTCTCCTCTGAAGCACTTTTATTTTTATATATTCTGCTTTTATATAGTTTGGATATGAAATTTGCTTCTTCTTTAATGCCGACAAGGGGATATAGTGTGGGCATGTCACTGAAAACCGTATCATTTTCGCGATGGCCGGTGTAATAAATATCTTCATATTCGGGGACAAATGCAATAAGCCGGTTCTTTTTATATTTGCGTGTCCCCTGGTTCATTAATAAAGAAGCAGAATATGCGTAGCTTACAGGATAGTCTCTGACAAGGTAGGGCAGCTTACTGAAGTCTGCAATAACTGAAGCAGGAGCATCGCCCGTTATTAATACCTCAAAAGGTATGAGGTTGATTACTTCATCCGGCACGATGATTATTCTTTTGTCTTTAATCTCATTTACAATAGGCTCAAATAATATTTTATATAGATTATGGGATATTTTTATAAAATTGCAATAATCTTCAATGTCATAGCTTCCGTACTTATTGTCTGTCAGTATTTTTCTCATCTCAAGTATTTTTTCTGCAAGGCTGTCTGGTTTTAACTGCATATAGCAAGCAAATGTATCCCTGGTAACAACAAAAGTGTACAGCTCTTTCCATGTAACGGTATATTCAATTAATGCCTGGTCTTTTTCCAGTAATGACCTGACAAGCCCGACAGGGGTTACAGACCTGTTATATTTCAGATCATAATACCTGGGAAATCTTTTTTCAAGTAAATTTATCAGCTTTTCTTCTTTTTGTTTCAATTCGAACAACCTTGACTTCATTGCATCTGATTCAGGGGATGATGTATGCCCCATTTCACCGGCAGCATCAATCCTGAAATTCAGTACGGCAATTTCATTCTTTATTTTCAGTTCATAATTTATAAGCGAATCGGGAATATCTGCAAACTGCTTTGCTTTTTCTTCATTAATATATGATGCCAGCATCAATGCTTTGCTTTTTTCAGAGTGAATGAAAGCTTCTTCAAGGTATTTGCGGTCATTTGTTAATTCATATATTCTCATTGCACTCCATACCACATTATTAAGGGTTATTTTCTGATGGGAAAGATTGTTTATTTTTGAACTCTCCTCACTTACACCGGTATAGACCTTTTCCTCAAGTCCAGCTGCCAGTTTATAACATTCGAAGTTTGCCTTCATGTCTCTGATATCTTTGGATACCTCTTCAAAGTATTTTTCAAATGTATATGCCTTCCTTTTGAAAGTTGCTATAAGCTGGTATTTGTCATAAACATCTTCAAATTCGGGATTTTCATAAATATCTGTGCTGTTAAAACTATTTGTGGCTGCTATTAGTCCTTTTTGAATTGTATCCAGGGCTCTCTCATATTCACCCATCCTGGAATAATATCTTCCCAGCTCCCTCAGTATTATTGCCATCTCACGGTTTCTGTATACATTGTTT
>CAZOLY010000026.1:17898-27266 GCA_964580815.1 uncultured Bacteroidales bacterium | reverse complement strand
CAATTTTTGTGAACTCATAAATTCTGTTTACCGAATATCCTTTAGTAAATGCATCTGCAATAACAAAAATTCTCATGTCCGTAGGTTCAGTGAGCTCTTTCTCTATATTTTCAAACTCAAGGTCACGGTTTCCTACAAAACCGTGCATTCCCTGGCCAATCATTCTTATTCCTTTTTGTATTGCTTCTTCAAATGTTCTGCCAATTGCCATTACCTCCCCCACACTCTTCATGCTGCTGCCTATCTGTTTTGACACACCGGTAAATTTGTTTAAATCCCATCTCGGTATCTTACATACAATATAATCAAGTGCCGGTTCGAAAAAGGCTGATGTTGTTTTGGTGATAGAATTTTTTATTTCATGTAATCCGTACCCAAGGGCTAATTTTGCAGCAACAAATGCCAGGGGATAACCGGTAGCTTTTGATGCAAGCGCACTTGACCTTGACAACCTTGCATTTACCTCAATAACTCTATAATCTTCAGAATCAGGATCCAGGGCGAACTGGATATTGCACTCTCCAATCACTCCTATATGCTGGATTATTTTTATAGATAGTTGCCGCAAATTATGATACTCGAAATTAGTTAATGTTTGCGAAGGAGCCACAACTATACTTTCACCTGTATGTATTCCAAGAGGGTCAAAATTCTCCATATTACACACGGTGATACAATTATTGTATTTATCACGTACTACTTCATATTCAACCTCTTTCCATCCCTTAAGTGACCTTTCAACAAGTATCTGATTTGTATATGAAAATGCTTTGTCTGCGGCTTTTTTAAGCTGCTCTTCATTATGACAGAAATCGCTGCCCTGTCCTCCCAGTGTATATGCCGCCCTGATAATTACCGGATAACCAAGCTCATCTGCAGCTTTAATCACATTTGATGCGGAAGTTACCGCAATACTCTCAATAGTGTTTATATTTATCTCCTTTAATTTCTTGACAAAAAAATCTCTGTCTTCCGTATCAATAATGGCCTGTATAGGAGTACCCAGGATCCTTACATTATTTTTTTCAAATACATTGCTCTCAAACAGCTTAATTCCGCAATTTAATGCTGTCTGGCCTCCAAAAGAAAGCAAAATCCCATGGGGCTTATCCTTTTCAATAACCTTTTCGACAAAATAGGGCGTAACGGGCAAAAAATAAATTTTATCCGCAATCTTTTCCGATGTTTGTACTGTAGCAATATTAGGATTAATAAGTATTGTATATATGCCCTCTTCTCTTAACGCTTTTAATGCCTGCGATCCGGAATAGTCAAATTCGCCGGCTTCCCCTATTTTCAAAGCTCCCGAGCCTAATACAATAACTTTCTTAATTGATTTATCCATTGCTTTTTAATATGATAAGGAAATTAGTCTTATTTTTGGCCTAAATGTAGCAATTATTTAATAAAATAATGTTGTATATTTTCTAAAAAATGTATATTTTTGCATTTGTAATGTATAATTATTCAATATGGGAAACAGGACTGAGAGACTTTTAATTATTAAGAAGATTATTACTGATAATAAAGTATCAAGCCAGGAAGAACTTCTTCATCTTCTTGAGAAAGAGGGGCTGAATTATACACAGGCTACTCTTTCAAGGGATTTAAAATTTCTGAAAGTAAACAAAATTGCTGATCCTGAAAAAGGATACATTTACGAGCTTCCTGACAGGCATTCAGGTGAAGAAAAGGATATTGCCGAAAGTTATGCTGCGAAAGGTTTTATATCTATTCAATTTGCAAACCAGCTGGGTATTATTAAAACATTACCTGGCTATGCAAACAGTATAGCATCCTTAATTGATAGCTCAAATCCGTTTGAAATAGTGGGTACTATTGCTGGTGATGATACAATATTGGTTATCCCGCGTAATAATGTTACTGAAAAGAATATTATTAATGCACTTGTTTTGATAATCCCTGAATTAAAAGACAAAATTTAATAATCCCGGTTAAAATGAATAAAGGGAAAGTAGTACTGGCTTATAGCGGTGGATTAGATACATCAGTGATCCTTAAGTGGCTCATTGATAAAGGCTTTGATGTTATTGCGTACATTGCAGATGTCGGACAGGATGATGATTTCGGACAATCCGTAAAAAAAGCTGAAAACGTTGGTGCAAAAAAAGTATATGTAGAAGATTTGAAAGAAGAGTTCATAACAGATTATATATTCCCTGCAATTAAAGCCAATGCTGCATACGAAAGCCGGTATTTGCTTGGTACATCATTGGCTAGGCCACTTATAGCAAAAAAGCAAATAGAAATAGCAAACAAGGAAAATGCAGAATATGTTTCACATGGAGCCACAGGAAAAGGTAATGACCAGGTACGGTTCGAGCTTTCATATTATGCACTTAACCCGAAAATAAAGGTTATATCCCCGTGGAAGATGCAGGAATTTCTGGATCAATTTAAGGGAAGAACTGATATGCTTAATTATGCAAAAAAAAATAATATACCTGTAAAGGCGTCTTTAGCAAAACCTTTCAGTGAAGATGATAATTTGATGCACATTAGCCATGAAGCCGGCATTTTGGAAGATCCAAAATTCAAGCCTGAAAAAGACATTTATACAAAAATGGTTTTGCCACAGGATGCTCCTGATAAAGAAACGCATATTGAAATTCACTTTAAGGACGGGATCCCGGTGAAAGTAGTAAATAAGAAAGAAAATATTGTAAAAACATCGCCCCTGGGACTATTCAATTACCTTAATAAAATAGGGGGAGAAAATGGTATTGGCTTGCTTGATATGGTTGAAAACCGGTTTGTTGGCATCAAGTCCAGAGGTGTCTATGAAACTCCGGGAGGAACTATTTTAATGAAAGCCCACCTTGATATTGAAGGTATAGCAATGGACAGAGAGGTAATGCGACTGAGAAATATGCTTTCTCCTGTTTTTGCAGAAATAGTATACAACGGCTTCTGGTTCAGCCCTGAAATGGATTTCCTGAGAGCGGCCATTGATAAGAGCCAGGAATTAATTGATGGTATTGTGTATATTACTCTTTATAAAGGAAATATAATAATTGATGGCCGGGAATCCCCCAGTTCATTATACGATAAAGAACTTTCCAGCATGGATATTGAAGGAGGATTTGATCAGAAAGATAGTGCCGGTTTTATAAAAATTAATGCCATCAGGTTAATGGCACATAATGCAATTCTTAAAAGGCAGGCAAAAAAATCAGAAAGTTAAAATTTAAACTGAATCATTTTAATTACTCCAAAATATTCAGTTATTATTAAACTGTATATAAATTATTTATTAATAAATATATGAAACTCTGGAATAAAGATGAAAAAATAAATAAAAAGGTTGAAGATTTTACCGTCGGCAATGACCGGAAACTTGATATTTATCTGGCCGAATTTGATGTATTGGGGACTTTGGCTCATATAACCATGCTTGAAAGCATTAACCTGTTAAAAAAAGAAGAGCTGCATAAATTGAAAAGTGAACTTCTGGCAATTTACATGCAAATAAAAGAAAATAAATTCCAAATCCGGGAAGGCATTGAAGATGTCCACTCACAGGTTGAATTTATGCTAACCGAAAAACTGGGCTCCCTGGGAGAAAAAATTCATGCCGGCAGGTCACGAAATGACCAGGTACTGGCCGATATAAAGCTATTCATCAGAGACAAAATTAAAACTATAGCATATAAAACCGAATCATTGTTTGATGTTCTGACAAACCAGAGCGAGAAATATAAGGATGTCCTGTTGCCCGGATATACACATCTGCAAATTGCAATGCCTTCATCTTTCGGCCTCTGGTTCGGGTCATATGCGGAAAGCCTTACTGATGACCTGCAGCTCTTACTTGCAGCCTACAGGATAAATAATCAGAATCCACTTGGCTCTGCCGCGGGATATGGTTCATCCTTCCCGATAAACCGACAGTTAACAACAGAGCTGCTGGGATTCGATTTGATGAGTTATAATGTGGTTTATGCTCAGATGGGAAGAGGCAAGACAGAAAAAATCACAGCTATGGCCATTGCTCTTATAGCATCAACATTATCCAGGCTGGCAAACGATATCTGTTTATATATGAGCCAGAATTTTAATTTTTTGAGTCTCCCCGATGAATATGTTACAGGTTCCAGCATAATGCCTCACAAAAAAAATCCTGACGTTTTTGAAATACTGAGAGCTAAATGCAATAAACTTCAAACACTACATAATGAAATTTCATATATAACAAATAATCTCCCTTCAGGCTATTTCAGAGATTTCCAGATTATTAAAGAATCTTTGTTCCCGGCTTTTATATGCATTGAAGACTGCCTGTCAGTTTCTGCTGACCTGATAGAAAAGCTCATAATAAAAAAAGATATCCTTGATGATGAGAAATATAAATATCTATTTTCAGTTGAAGAAGTCAATAAAGAGGTTCTAAAAGGTGTTCCCTTTCGTGAAGCATATATGAAAATAAAAAAAAGAATACAGGAGAATAAATATGTTGGAGGCAAAACTATTAAACATACACATGAAGGCAGTATCGGCAATTTATGTAATCACAAAATCAGGGAAAAAATGAATAAAATCTTATCTGATTTTCAATTTGAAAAAACGGAAAGAGCAATAAATAAATTACTTAAATGATGAAACAGGAAGAAAAAAAGAAGAGAATAGTAGTAAGAATAGAAATTGCAACTCTATCTGATGATGATGAGAAGCTCAATAAAAAGAAAATGGATCAGCTGGCTATGGTTTTATCAAATCTGCAAAATAGCGGCAAACAGTTAATACTTGTTTCATCGGGCGCTATTGCACTTGGTACGGAAAAACTGAAATTAAACCAGCAGCCCTCATCATTTATCGATAAGCAGGCAGCCGCAGCTGTCGGACAGGTGGAATTAATAAAGAACTACAAGAGGTATTTTGATGAATATAACCAGATTGTTGCACAGGTTTTATTAACAAGCGATACTATTGATAGTAATGTCAGGATAAAAAATACCAGGAATACATTCGATACCCTTCTTGACATGAATATTATTCCCATAGTAAATGAGAATGATGCTGTGTCAACGGCTGACATCGAGCTTAATGACAACTATCCACTTGCATTGAATGTCGCAAAAATTGTAAATGCAGATATCATATTAATAAAACTTGATGCAAATGGCAAATTTCTGTTAATACCGAAAGGAAAAAAAAAGGCAGTTGTCGTAAATGATGAATACGAATTATTTGAAAAAATCAATTATATATGCAAGAATATCAATCAGGAGAATTTGGTTGAATCCAATTACCCGGCATCAATTAATGAAATAGAATATTAATATCATATTAAACTCGTGGATTACAGGGAAAATCTGAAATATAAAAAACGAATAGTAGTTAAAATAGGCACTTCTACTTTATCTTATCCCAGTGGAAGACTGAATTTCCAGCTTGTTGAAAAACTGGCATTTACGCTTAGTGAAATTCGAAAAAAAGGAATTCATGTAGTGCTTGTAACCTCGGGCGCCATCGGAGTAGGTGCCGGACGCCTCGGTCTTACGACTAAACCCGGAAAGCTGGCAAAAAAACAGGCTCTTGCTGCAATCGGACAGGCTGAACTGATTAAAATCTATCAAAAATATTTTGAAGAGAACAATCAGATAGTTGCACAGGTTTTACTTACTAAAGATATAGTAACTATAAATAAAAGACATAGTAATGCCAAAAATACCCTCGAAAAATTACTGTCAATGGACATAATTCCCATTATCAATGAAAATGATACTATCTCAACAAATGAAATAGTATTTGGAGATAATGACACTCTTTCTGCATATGTGGCCGTACTAATAAAAGCAGACCTTCTGATTATGCTTTCCGATATTGATGGTTTGTATTCTGCTGATCCAAAAACAGAATCATCTGCCAGAATAATTTATATTGTGCACAAAATAACCCCCCGACTTGAAAAAATTGCTACAAATACAGGCACAATATTTAGCACGGGTGGTATGTCAACAAAGATAGCAGCTGCTAAAATAGGCGGCAAAGCCAATATTGATACGGTGATAACAAACGGCTCCGACCCCACAATAATTTTTAAGATACTCAACGGTGAAAATGTGGGAACACTGATTTTGGCCGGCGCAAACACTGCAAATAAAAACTAGTATTACTGTTAACCGTGATAACCTGATAATTATAATGAAAGAACTCGTTTTAGAAAAGGCAAAAAAGGTCAAGGCAGCTTCAAGAGAACTCGCAATACTTGAAACTGCCAAAAAGAACCTGGCTCTCAAATGTATTGCAGAAGAGATTGAAAAGAGCAGGGAATTGATTAAAAAAGAGAATAAAAAAGATATAGAAAAAGCCACAAAAAAGGGGCTATCAAGTGCTTTTATTGACAGGCTTACTCTTAATAATAAACGAATTGACGGGATGATAAGCGTTCTAAATGATGTAATTAATCTTAAAGATCCGGTGGGAGAAATAATTAATATGAATACCCTCCCTAATGGTCTCAGGGTTGGCCAGTTAAGGGTTCCGATAGGTGTCGTCGGTATTATTTTTGAATCAAGGCCCAATGTATGTGTTGAAGTAACGGCTCTGACAATAAAATCAGGGAACGGAGTTATTCTAAGAGGAGGCTCAGATGCAATAAATTCCAATATATCATTAATAAATATTATTAAAAAAGGATTGAAGACAGCAGGTTTATCAGAAAACTATGTGGAAATAATTGATAATACTGACAGGGAATCTGTGACCCGGCTATTGAAAATGAAAGAATATATAGATATAATTATCCCACGCGGGGGACTGGAACTTATCAGGTTTGTTGAAGAAAATTCTGTCATACCTGTTATCAGGCACGATTTGGGAATATGCCATACTTATGTTGATGAATTTGCAAATCCCGCGATGGCGATCTCGATATGCTATAATGCAAAAGTACAAAGGCCCGCGGTTTGTAATGCCATGGAGACCATGCTTGTACATTCCTCAATTGCAGAAAAATTCCTCCCCCTGATGAAAAAGGAATTTGATTTACAGAATGTTGAACTCAGAGGCTGCAGGAAAACAAAAAAGATCCTGCCAGGTATTAAAGATGCTACTGAACAGGACTGGAAAACAGAGTATCTTGATCTCATTCTTTCCGTAAAAATAGTAGACAGTATAAATGAAGCAATAGCCCATATCAATGAATACGGCTCTCATCACTCGGATGCAATAGTGACGGACAGCTATTCAAATGGCATGAAGTTCATAAATGAGGTCGATTCGGCAGCATGCTTTATTAATGCATCAACACGCTTTAACGATGGAAATGAATTCGGGCTGGGTGCAGAAATGGGCATAAGCAACCAGAAATTACATGTCAGGGGACCCATGGGACTTAAAGAACTAACCGCCCCGAAATATATTATATTTGGCAGCGGGCAGGTCAGAAACTAAAAAATTTATACCAACGATATTAATTATTTAACTTAATAATATAAAATTATGAATAAAATACTTGATAAACTGGAACCATACTCTGTCCAGGCTTCGCAGATTGATAAAGAACTATTTACCCGGTATAATGTAAAACGGGGCCTGAGAAACCAGGACGGATCAGGCGTGCTGGTCGGACTGACGAATATTGGGGATGTGGTAGGTTATGAAAAAAAGGGTGATAACGTAAATCCTTGTGAAGGAAGCCTGTTTTACAGGGGCATAAATGTAAATGATATTGTACACGGATTCCAGAAAGACGGGCGTCATGGTTTTGATGAAACTGTTTTTCTTTTGATTTATGGCAAGCTGCCCACAAAGCAGGAACTTGACGAGTTCTCATCATGCCTGAATGCATTAAGGGATCTGCCTGAGTATTTTACAAAGAATATGATTCTTACCATTAGAGGCAAAGACATAATGAACATGCTGGCAAGATCGGTCCTTGTACTATATACACTTGATGAAGATGCAGAAGTATATACTCATTCGAACCAGCTTAAGCAGGCCCTTAACCTTATAGCGAAGTTTCCTGTAATAACTGCATATTCATACTTCGGGTTTCGTCATTCATACCAGAGAAAATCATTAATAATACGCCATCCTGATCCTGCTTTGAGCAGTGCTGAAAATTTCCTCTATATGCTTAAAGGAGAAGAATATACCAAACTTGAAGCCGACCTGCTTGACCTGATACTTGTACTTCATGCCGAACACGGGGGAGGCAATAACTCAACATTCACAACAAGAGTAGTAAGTTCATCCAACACCGATACATATTCAGCTATAGCTGCTGCTCTCGGTTCTTTAAAAGGCACCCTCCACGGGGGAGCGAACCTGAAGGTTATGGAAATGATGAAAGATATTAAAAAGAATGTTAAAGACTGGACTGATAAAAAAGAAATTACAGAATACCTTTTAAAGATTCTCAGAGGACATGCCGGTGACGGATCAGGTAAAATTTACGGTATTGGACATGCCATTTATACCCTTTCTGACCCCAGGGCAGTCCTGCTGAAAGAAAAAGCCAAAGAGCTTGCCAATGAAAAAGGTAAAACAGATGAATACAACCTTTATGAGAATATTGAAGAACTTGCTCCGGAGGTCCTTGCTAAGTTTAAAGAAGATAATCAAAAAGTCGTTTGTCCGAATGTTGATTTTTATTCAGGATTTGTATATAAATGTATCGACATACCTAAGGAGATATTTACCCCTATTTTCGCAGTTGCCAGAATTGCAGGATGGTGTGCTCACAGGCTGGAAGAGATCACTTTTTCATCAAAACGGATTATCAGGCCTGCCTATAGAAATGTATTTGGCAAGGTTGACTATGAACCAATTGAAGGCAGAACATAGGTATGAAGATAATATCACATATTGCTGCTTTAGCCTTTGTTTATTTATATTTAAACTGCCCGGCGGCCAGCTCACAGGCATTATTCGAAGCCCCTGATACGGTATGCATATATGATACAGTCACGATAACCAATAATTCACGGCCAGCCAGTACCTATTACTGGAACTTTTGCACCGGAAACATAATCAATACACCCCAGGGAGAAAATCTTCAAATCCCGGGAAATTTAAATGGACCTTCATTTTTGGATATTGTGGAAGATAACGGGACATATTATGCATTTATTACCAATCAGACAGATGGCACAATATCCAGGTGCATATTCAATGAAGGTTTGCTGTCAGCACCTGTCTCGCAGAATCTGGGAAACTTTGGATCGGCAATTCCGGTAAATGCCCAGGGAATACAGGTTATCAAAGATAATAATACCTGGTATGCATTTATAATCGGGGGACAAGGGGTAAACTCGAAAATTGTCAGACTCAATTTCGGCAATTCTCTTGATAACTATCCTACACCTCTTGACCTCGGAAATATTGGGAATTTGGATTCGCCC